>JAQTRB010000188.1 GCA_028712015.1 Syntrophales bacterium | reverse complement strand
TGGCTGTGGGGCGGATCGGGATTGGCCGCCGGGCCGTCCGCGAAATCGAAGGCGACCATCATCAGGTGGTCCGTATGGAGGATCCGGCGCTTCCGCGTCGGGGTGATCTCGACGGGTTTGACTTCTTTGATTTTGCTGACTTTCATCTCTTCTCCTTGTCGGTATTTTCCGGTTCAACCCTGCCGGGGTCGACCGGAACGTTGAAGGCTTTTTTTCGAGCCGTTAGAATTTGTAGGCCTCCTTCGCCAGGCGATACGCCAGATCGACCGCCACCTCGGCCGCCTCGTCCTCGTCCAGTTGATGCCGGCCGACCAGCTCCGCCAGAAACGCGCAGTCGATCCGCCGGGCCATGTCGTGCCGGGCGGGGATGGAGAGAAAGGCCCGTGTATCGTCATTGAAGCCGACCGTGTTGTAGAATCCGGCCGTCTCCACGACCAGCCTCTTGAAGCGCATCATCCCTTCGGGGCTGTCGAAGAACCACCAGGGAGGGCCAAGCCGGAGGATCGGGTAGTGGCCCGCCAACGGGGCCAGCTCGCGGCTGTAGGCGGTCTCGTCGAGCGTGAAGAGAACCACCGTCAGATGAGGTTCGTTCCCGAAGCGGTCCAGCATGGGCTTGAGGGCCCGGGTGTAGTCGGTCCGCAACGGAATGTCGGCCCCCTTGTCGCGGCCGAATCGCCGGAAGAGCGCTTCGTTGTGGTTCCGGATCGCGCCGGGATGGATCTGGATGACCAGGCCGTCGTCGAGGCTCATGCGGACCATCTCCGTGAGCATCTGCCCCCGGAAGAGTTCGGCCTCCCGGGTGTCCAGTTCCCCCCGGAGGGCCTTCGCAAAAAGGGTCCGGCAGGCGGAGATGTCGAGGTCGGCCGTTATGGCGCTCGGGTGACCGTGGTCGGTGGAGGTGCAGCCCACCTCCTTGAAGAACCGCCGCCGCGCCGCCAGCGCGCCGAGGTACCCCTCCCAAACGGCGCTATCCTCTCCCGTAATTTCTCCCAGCCGGGCGACGTTTTTCGCAAAGCCGGGGAATTCCGGATCGACCGCCGGGTCGGACCGGAACGCCGGGACCACCCTGCCCTTCCAGCCGAAGGAGGCGATCTTCCGGTGGTGCTCGAGGGTACTCAGCGGAGAGTCCGTCGTCGCGAGCGCCTCGATGTTGAACCGGTCAAAGAGCGCCCGGGGCCGAAACTCGGGCCTCGGAAGCGCCGCCGCGATCCGGTCGTAGATCTCGTCGGCGTTGGCCGGATCGAGGCGCCGATCGATGCCGAAGAGGAAATAAAAGACGTGTTCGAGCCACATCCGGGAGGGGGTTCCCCGAAAGAGGTGATAATGCTCGGCGAAAAGACGCCAGATTTTCCGGGGATCGGTCTCGACCGGGTCCTGGTCCTCGCGCGGAATGCCCAGTTTTTCCAACGGAACGCCCCGACTGTAGAGCATCCGGAAGAGGTAGTGGTCCGGAATCAGGAACAGATCTGCCGGGTTTGAAAAGGGGACATCGTCGGCATACCAGCGCGGATCGGTGTGACCGTGGGGGCTGATGATGGGAAGATCTTTGACCTCGCCGAACAGGCGGCGGGCGATTTGCCGCTGCGCGGGATCGCTCGGGAAAAGGCGATCATTGTCCATGACGATGGTTCGTCCCATGGCGCACTCCTGCATGCATTTGATTGATGCGGGGGTTACATATCACAAACCGGGGACAAAATGAACCCGGCCCTTTTTATAACAGCTTTTCCGAGAGCGGCGGCTCTGCGTCAGGGCATCAGCCAGTTCGGCAGCGCCGTGGTGAGCCAGGGGACGTAGGTCGTCAAAAGAAGCACGATCAGCATCGCCGGCCATAACAGCAGCATCGATCGGGTGCATTTTTCCATCGTGGTCTTTCCGACCGTGCAGCCGACAAAAAGCCCGGCCCCGACCGGCGGGGTGGTGAGACCGATCGCCATATTCACCATCAGCACGATCCCGAAGGTCACCGGGTTCATTCCCACCGCTTGGACCACCGGAAGCAGTACCGGCGTGACGATCACGATCAGCGGCGCCACGTCCATGATTGCCCCCAAGAATACCAGTAAAAAGTTGATCAGCAGTAAAATGACGAATGGATTTTCGCTGATCGACAAAAAGAAACGGGTCACCAGCGTGGGAATGTGGAGGAAGGTCATCATCCAGGCAAAGCCGGACGCGCAACCGATCAGCAACATCACGATGGCCGTCGTTTTCACCGAATCGACAAAAACCGGCCACAGATCGACGATTTTCATCTCACGGTAGATCACCAGTCCGAGAAAAGCGGCATAAAACACCGCGACCGCGGAGGCTTCCGTGGCGGTGAAGATGCCGAAGGCGATTCCGCCGACGATGATCACCGCCGCAAAAATGCTCAACAGGCCGTCCCGGAGAATGATCAGCGACTTCTTGAGCGGCGGCCGCTTTTCCCGGGGATAGCCCCGCTTCAGCGCCAGAATATAACAGGTGATCGCCAGCAGCGTTCCCATGATGATTCCGGGGATGTAGCCGGCCAGAAACAGCTTGCCGATGGAAACTCCCCCGGCGACCATCGCGTAAATGACCATATTATGGCTCGGGGGAATGATAATCCCCTGGACGGAGGAAGCAACGGTGAGCGCGGTGGCAAACTCCCGGTCGTATCCTTTTTCGACCATCATCGGGATCATGATGGGACCGGTCGAAGAGATGTCGGCCACCGCGGAACCGGAAACGCCTCCGAAGAACATTGAATCGATGCAGTTGACCATCGCCAGCCCCCCCGGAAAAGGGCCGACGATGATATAGGCGAAATCGACGATCCGCCGGGCAACCCCGCCTTTGGCCATGATGGCGCCCGCCAGGATGAACAGCGGAATCGCCAGCAGCGGAAAGGATTGCATGCCGGACCCGACGCGCTGGATGATCATCCCCGTCCCCAGTCCCGTGTACTGGGCCGTGAGCAGCGCCGAGATCCCCAGGCTGAATGCGATCGGAACGCCGAGCAGGATCAAGACCAGGAAGGAACCGAGAAGCAGAACGGATTCAACCATTCCGGCGCCCTCCCCTTTCCGCATAGAAACGGCTGACCCCGGTGACGGCCCGGATCCCGGCGAAGAGGACCATCAGCCCCCCCGCGATCGGAAGGACCAGATAGGTATACCCCACGGCAAGCGGCAGGGAAGAAAGGGTTCCGCTCATCGTCTTTTGGACCAGGAAAATGCCCCGTTCGCACAAGACCAAGGCAAACACCCCGATGACGATGTCCGTGGCCGCCCGCAGCCAGATCCGAAAAGTTTCGGGCAGTCGCGACACCACCAACTCGAGGCTCATGTGGGATTCGGTCCAGACACAGGCGGCTGCTCCCAAAAGCCCGATCCACATCAGCGAGATCACGGAAATCTCCTCGATCCAGAAAGGGCTGGAATTCAGAACATACCTCGAGAAGACCTGCCAGCAGATCAACATCGACAGGATGATCATGATGACGGCCGTGGCGGCGGTAATCACACGCTCGGCACGGTCAAGCCAGCGGATGATGAGATGTGCGGACACGCTCGGTCCCCTCCCCTCGAAAAGCCACGGTCGCGGGAGGCGTCGGGCCCGCGACCGTGCCGGATGAATGGAACACGAAAAAATGCGATGAGACTTTTTTCACGACCCGGGAGATCGATCCCGAAAGATCCCCTATTTCTGTTTGACGATGGCGTCGATGAGATCCGCGCCCACCACCGGTTCGAATTCCTTGTAAATCGGCTTGGCGAGGGCCTGGAATTCCTGGATGTTGTTGACCTCGTTAAAGATCATCCCCTTGGCCTTGAGCTGTTTGACCGCATCGTCGATATAGGACGCCCAGATCTTTCGCTGGTAGGGAACGGTTTTGGCCGCCGCATTCAGGATGGCCGTCTGGATGTTTTTCGGCGTCGAATCGAAAACCGACTTGCTCATCACCATGATGTCCGGAATGGAGGTGTGGCGGGTGTACGAAAAATATTTGGCCACCTCCTGCATGTTGAAGGTCAGGACGGTCGGCTCGTTGTTTTCCCAGCCGTCGATCACCTTCTGCTGCAGGCCGACATAGACATCCGACTGCCCCATCGGCACCGCGGTGGCGCCGAAGGCGTTGATGGTGTCGATCAGCGGCTTGCTCTGCATGACCCGGATCTTCTGGCCTTTCAGATCCGCGGGAACCTTCACGGGTCCCACCTGCGTGGT
>JAQTRB010000187.1 GCA_028712015.1 Syntrophales bacterium | reverse complement strand
GGTCAAACAATATACCGGCTCAGATCCTCATCTTCGACAATCTCATCCAACTGTTCGGACACGTAATCGGCGTCGATCACCATCTCCCGGCCCTTCATCTCCGGGGCCTCGAAGGAGACCGTGTCCAGCAGGCTCTCCATGATCGTGTAGAGACGTCGCGCTCCGATATTCTCCATCCGGTCGTTCACCAGCGTCGCCGTCTCCGCGATCGCGGCAATCGCATCCTCCGTAAACACGATCCTGACCCCTTCGGTCGCCATCATTTCGGTATATTGTTTGACCAGGGCATTGTGGGGTTCGGTGAGAATCCGGATAAATTCGTCCCGGCCCAGCGAGTTCAGTTCCACGCGGATCGGAAAGCGTCCCTGCAACTCGGGGATCAGATCCGACGGCTTGGTCGCGCTGAAGGCCCCGGCCGCAATAAACAGGATATGGTCGGTCCGAACCATTCCGTGGCGGGTATTCACGGTCGACCCTTCGACAATGGGCAGGAGGTCCCGCTGCACCCCCTCCCGGGAGACGTCCGGCCCGTGCGTTCCGTCCCCTCCGACGATTTTGTCGATTTCATCGAGAAAGACGATCCCCGATTGTTCGACCCGTTCGATGGCCGTCTTCGTCACTTTGTCCATGTCGACGAGCCTCTGGGCCTCTTCTTCGCCCAGAATCCGCAGTGCCTCGGGCACCTTCATCCGCCGCTTTTTCTTCTTCTGAGGGAAAAGATTTCCCAGCATGTCCTTGACGTTCAGCCCCATGTCCTCCATGCCGGCGGAGGAGAAAATCTCAATCATCGGCCCGCTCCGGACCTCGGCCGTCTCGATCTCGACGAAGCGATCATCCAGACGGCCCTCATGCAGCAGACGCCGAAGCTTCTCGCGGGTCGTATCCTGCTCGGGAATGTATTCGGTCACCGGGGTTGTCCCGTTCGCCTCGGTGATCATGTCGGTCACCTTCTTCTCCGCCGGCTTTGGCGGAAGGAGGATATCCAGCAGCCGGTCTTCCGCCAGTTCCGAGGCTTTCTCACGAACACGGCCCTGCTCTTCCGCTTTGATCATGCCGATGGAAAGCTCCAGCAGATCGCGGACGATCGATTCGACGTCGCGCCCGACATATCCCACCTCGGTGAACTTGGATGCCTCGACCTTGATGAAGGGAGAGTTGTCCAGTTTCGCGAGTCTTCGGGCGATCTCGGTCTTGCCGACCCCGGTCGGCCCGATCATGATGATGTTCTTCGGAGAGATCTCCTCCCCCAACTCCTGAGGCACATTCTGTCGACGCCAGCGGTTCCGCAGCGCAATGGCAACCGCCCGCTTCGCCTCGTGCTGTCCAATGATGTACTGATCCAGCTTTTCTACGATTTTTCTCGGTGTCAAATCATCCGGCGACATGGTCATCCTTTTTCTGATCTTTTTTGGGACGAGATTTGAAATCCGTCCCCGCTGGTTTTATATCCGTCTCCGCTGCCGGTTCTTCTTCCAGATCGATCTCCTCCACGGTGATATGGTCGTTTGTATAGATGCAGATTTCAGATGCGATTTTCACCGACTCCCGGGCGATCTCCGTCGCCGTCAGATCGGAATAACGGACCATCGCCCGGGCGGCTGCCAGCGCATACGGTCCCCCGGAACCGATGGCCATGACATTGTCGTCCGATTCGATCACATCGCCGTTTCCGGAAATGATCAGAAAGGATTCCCGGCTGACCGCGATCATCAGCGCCTCCAGATGACGGAGAACCCGGTCCGTCCGCCAGTCCTTCGTCAGCTCGACGGCCGCCCGCAGCAGGTTTCCCTTGTACTGTTCGAGCTTCTGGTCGAAACGGTCGAAAAGCGTGAAGGCGTCCGCGGTCGCCCCCGCAAAACCTACAATCACCTGATTGTGGTAGAGGCGCCTCACCTTTCTCGCCCCGTGTTTCATGACCGTCGTATCGAGCGTCACCTGGCCGTCCCCCGCCACGGTGACTTTTCCCCGATGGCGTACGGCAAGAATGGTCGTTCCCCGGATCTTCATGCCTTAGTTCTTCCCTCCTCCGGCCCGCGGGTGGGCACGGTCATAGATCTCCATCAGACGGCTCACGCTGACCGATATGTATTTCTGCGTCGTCGAAAGACTCTCATGACCGAGCATCTCCTGGATGGATCGCAGATCGGCGCCCGCATCCAGCAGATGGGTGGCAAAGGTATGCCGCAGTGCATGAGGGCTGATCTTCCTTCCGATCCCGCTCTTTCGGACCAGCCTCTCAACCACCCGCGCAACGCCCCGCGGATTCATTCTCCTGCCCCTCGTGCTGAGAAACAGGGCCTTCTCCCCATCCTCGCCCGTCCCCGGCTTCGCCAGCTCCGGCCTTTTTTGAAGGTAGGCTTCGATCGCCTCGATGGCCGGTTTCCCGACCGGAACAACCCTCTCCTTGCGCCCCTTGCCCCGCACCTTGACGAGTCCCTCTTGAAAACGAATGTCCTCGAAACTGAGCCCCGTCAGTTCACTCAGCCGGATCCCCGCGGAATAGAAAAGCTCGATGATCGCCCGGTCCCGTCGTCCGACCGCATCATCGGTCAATTGGACCTGGAGGATCGCCATCATTTCGTCGGCCGACAGCACGACGGGGATGTATTTCTCGCACCGGGGAAGCTGCACGAGCGCCGCGGGGTTGACCGCCACAACGCCCTCCCGGAGAAGGTAGCGATAGAAGGACCTCAGCGCCGCGATCTTCCGGGAGACGGTCACCTTCCGGAGCTTCCGCCGGTACAGGGAGGCCAGAAAGGAACGGATCACCAGCGGATCCCTCGGGATCTCCCCATCCGTCCCGCGATAAACGTCAGCAGTTTCCAGAAAGAATTGAAACTGCCGCAGATCGGTCAGATAGCCCTCCCGGGTATGGGAAGAGAAATTTTTCTCGATCCGCAAATGCCTGCCGAAATGATCGATGGCCTGCTCCAGAGGGCCCATCCGCTGCCTCAAAGCCAAAAAAAGTTACGAAAAGCCGTTCCCGACCTTCCTTCCGTGGCGGAACATCCCGTTCCCGTCACATCTTGTACTTTCCAAAATCCTCCGGCGAAAGATTTTCAAGGAATTCCGCGAGCTTCTCTTTTTTCAACTTATCCAGGTCGGCCATCTTCGTTCCAAAATCCACATTCCGCGATTTATCGATGACCCGATCCTCCACGAAGATCGGCGCCCCGGCCCGCAGCGCAACGGCAATCGCATCGCTGGGACGCGCATCGACGATAATGGATTCCCCCTGGAGACGCAGATGAAGGTTCGCGAAAAAGGTGTTGTTCCGAAGATCGTGGATCTCCACCCGGATCACCTCCGCCTTCAGGAGCTTGAGTATTTCGTTCAGCAGGTCATGGGTCATCGGACGCGAAAAGGTGATTTTCTCGATCTCCGTCGCAATGGCGCTCGCCTCGAAGATGCCGATCCAGATCGGGATCGCCTTTTTCTCATCAAGGTCTTTCAGGATGACGATCGGTGTATTGGTGATCGGATCCATCGTCAGACCCGACACCTTCATCTCAATGAACATCAGCGCCTCCTCGCTTCTCCGTCTCGCCCCGCAACGAATGGAGAAAGGCATCCACGATCCGGACCGATATGATCTTTCCGATGAGATCGGTCGTTCCCGGAAAATTGACGATTCGATTCCCCCTCGTGCGCCCCATCATGTCTTCCAACCCGTCCCGGCTCACGCCCTCGACCAGAATTTCTTCCCGTTTTCCTACACGGGCCCGGTTCTTCTGCAGGGTATGCTCTTCCTGAAGGGCCTGGAGCGTTCGCAACCGCTCCCGCTTGACTTCGTCGCTGACCGGGTTGTCCATACCGGCGGCGGCCGTCCCTTCCCGTTCCGAATATTGAAAGGAAAAAAGGCTGTCGAACCGAATCTCCCGCATCAACCCCAGGGTCTGCTGAAAATCTTCTTCCGACTCCCCCGGAAATCCGACAATCACGTCGGAGGTAATCGCGATTTCCGGGCAGGAACGGCGGAGAGAAGCCATTTTTTCCAGATAGGCCTCAACCGTATATCCGCGATTCATCCGCCGCAGAACCCTGTCCGAACCGGACTGCACGGGGAGGTGAATATGCTCGCAGAGCGCGGCGAGCTCGCCGAAACACGCGATCAGCCGCGGCGACAGGTCCTTGGGGTGGGAGGTGGTAAAGCGGATCCTCTCAATTCCCGGGACCTCCCCAATCGCCCGGATCAGCT
>JAQTRB010000186.1 GCA_028712015.1 Syntrophales bacterium | reverse complement strand
CGCCGACCACCGTCGTGCAGCCTTTGCCGTTGCCGGGTCCCTATGCGGTTGCGTGCAGCAACGTTGTCCAGGATTTCAGTCGAGTGGGTGCCGGCGAGGATGTGACAAACTATTGGGAAGGCATGCCGTCGGATAACGGGCCGCGTTATGTAACCGATCTGCTGGCGGACCCGGATAATACGTTGATTGCCACGGTGACCGCGCCGCAGGACGCGAGTCTCTATGGTGATTTTGCCGGACAGAAGGTCAAATTCGTTGTGCTTGCGTGCTACCCCACGACGGCCAGCAATCCCCGTCCCGACTATCCGCTCAATCCACCGCAAACCGACAGGTTTGTGCCGCACATGCAGACCGGTTCAGATGCGCCGTTGTTTGCCGACGCTACGGTTCGTTATCCGGCGGTTGCGTTTTCGCATGGCTACATGGGCAGCCCGATCTCCTCCGACGACTACATTTTGGCGCTGTCCGTTTGCGCGAGTTACGGTTACGTTGTAATCGCCCCGTTTCACGGCGACCTGCGTTTTTCCAACCTCAAAATCGACAAACTCGACGATGCTATTGCCGTCGCGTCGCACTTGGACAACTTCACGGCGACGCAGGCACTGCGGCCGCTTTCAATATCCGCGGCGCTCGACCTCATTCTCGCGCATCCGCAATGGAAAGATCACATCGATGAGACGCAGATCGGCGGTTTCGGGGCGAGCATGGGCGGCGAGACCATGCTGCTGTTGGGCGGCGCCGGCCTGACGACCTCATACTTCGACATCGGGGCGTCGTGGAAACAGGTTACCTATGATCCGCGGATCAAGGCGGCGGTCGGCTATGTGCCGTATTTCGGGCAGCTGATTCTGCCCGCATTCGGACGCGACCAGCACGGACTCGACGGCATCAATCTGCCGTTCCTCGGCATCAGCGGAACGGCGGACACGACCGCTCCGATCTACGAAACGCAGACCGGCATGAGGCGACTCACCGGGACCCGCAGGCTGGTTGGACTCTCAGGCGTTCAACACGGGTTCGACGATGCCTCGACAAACGACATCTTCACGTGGATGCTTACCTTCCTCGATGCGGAGGTTCGCGACAACCCGGAGGCGATCCATCGTCTTTCCACGATGCGGAGTGTAGCAGGCGGTGGCGATGACAGCGTCTGGCTTTACTAAGACGGCCTGCGAAAAAGGTGATGACGAAAAAACGGCGAATCTGAAAAATCGGAAAAAGGATCATGACATATTCCCCATTCCTTTTTGATCGCAATGTGAGACAATAGACCTATGCCATTGAGATCGATCATTCAGAAAGATCCCCGGAATCTGATCATTTGGGTTCTGCTGTGCGGCGGGCTTTATCTTACAAGTTTATACAGCTACATTCTGTTTCATATTGTCGCTGAAAGTTTTTCAATCGTCATTGCCTTTTCTCTCTTCACGATCGCCTGGAACACCCGTCACCTGGCTACAAATAATTATTTTTTGTTTCTCAGCATCGCCTTTATGTTTGCCGGTCTCATCGATTTTGGCCACACCCTGGCCTACAAGGGTATGGGGATTTTTCAAGGTTTCGATGCCAACCTGCCCACGCAGCTCTGGATCATCGCCCGTTACCTTCAGAGCCTGTCTCTGCTGATGGCACCCTGGTTTATCGATCGCAAACTGAACATCCGCGCTATTTTGGGTTTGTATCTTTTCGCAACCCTCCTGCTGCTGGCGGCCGTTTTTTCCGGCGCGCTGTTTCCCGATTGCTTTGTCGAAGGCCAGGGGCTAACCCCTTTTAAAATTGCCAGCGAATACGTCATTTGCTTGATCCTATTCATTTCTTTGGCCTTGCTGTTACACCGCCGCGATAAGTTTGATCCGAGAATCTTGCGACTGATGGTTTGGTCGATCCTCTTGACGATTGTCTCGGAGCTCGCCTTCACATTCTACATCAGCGTTTACGGCTTATCAAACCTGATCGGTCATTACTTCAAGATCTTTTCATTCTACCTTGTTTATCGAGCCATTATTGTGACCGGTTTAGAAGATCCTTACCGCCTTCTTTTCTACGATTTACAGAAGAATCGAGGAGAGTTGCAGACCATCCTCGATGCCTCTCCCATCATGATCTATTACAAGGACCGCGAAAACAGATACATTCGCGTGAACAAGGCGCTTGCCGAGACAACGGACCTATCCAGGGAAGACATGGAGGGTAAAACCGTCTTTGACATTTTTCCCAATCAGGCGGCAACCATTTGGAAAGACGACAAGGAGGTGATCGCATCGGGAACACCCAAGAGGGGCATCATCGAATCCAAAGATACCGCCATGGGGCAAAGGTGGTTTCAAACCGATAAGATACCGTACAAGGATATAGATGGACGCATCATCGGCATCATCGGCTTTTCCGTCGATATCACCGATCGCAAGCGGACGGAGGAGGCGCTGAGGAACAGCGAGCAAAGATACCGGGAACTCAGTATTGTCGACGACCTCACCCAGCTTTACAATTCCCGGTATTTCCATCATCAATTAAAAATCGAAATCAATCGGGTGAATCGCTATGAGCAGCCCTTGACCCTGATGCTGCTGGATCTTGACGATTTCAAGGCTTTCAACGATGCCTATGGGCATGTCGAAGGCGACCGGGTTTTAATGCGACTGGGCCAGGTCATCAAAAGATGCCTGCGCCAGGCCGATTCCGGCTATCGTTACGGCGGCGAGGAATTTACGATCATTCTGCCTGTGACGACAAGCGCGGGGGGCGCAGTTGCCGCGGAAAGAATCAGATCAGCGTTCAGGAAAGAGATTTTCTCTCCCGAATCGGATACAAATGTCTCTGTGACGTTGAGTATTGGTCTTGGTCAATACAGGCCAAAGGAAGAGATGAAGGCCTTTGTTAATCGAGTGGACCAGCTCATGTACCAGGCCAAGAAGAACGGAAAAGACAGGGTTTGTTCCGAACCATAGTTTCAAGCACCGTTCAAAGGGCAATCCTCAACTCACCCATCGATGTATCCTGAATTGCGCGTGTTCAATGCAAAGCTATTGAATTGTTATAACCGGACGAGATCCTCGTGTTCTTCGTCATGCGGATTGATGTGAATCATCACGTCCCCGACGTTGGGGAATCTCTCGAAGATGAGCCGTTTCACGTCAGCGGTGATACCGTGGGACTGCTTCACCGTCATTTCGGGATCCATGTCCAGCTTCAGGTCCACGATCAGGTATTGCCCGGAGCGTCGACTGCGAATCTCATGGACATGCTCGACGCCGTGCACCCCCTCCGCGATGGCGGTGACGGCGGTGATCAACTCTTTGGGAGGTTGAACGTCCATCAGATCGTTGGCCGCGTTACGGAAAGTCTCCCAGCCGATACGACCGATGAACAGGGAGGTCAGACCGGCCGCCAGGTGGTCCATCACCCCCATTCCGAAGTATGCGCCGCCGACGCCGACCAGGGTGACCAGCGAGGTGAGGGCGTCTTTGCGGTGATCCCTGGCGATCGCCTCCACCGCGGGGCTTTGCAGCTTTTTGGAGACCTTCCTGGTGTAGCGGAAGAGCGCCTCTTTGATGACGATCGTGGCCAGGGCCGCCAGGACGGCAATCAGTTGCGGCGTCCCGTAGTCCTTGTCCATGATGGTGGTGACCGCGTTGAAGAGAATGCCGCCGCCGGTGGCGAAAATGATCAGCGAAACCAGGATGGCGGCGATGCTTTCCGCCTTGCCGTGGCCGTAGGGATGATCGTCGTCCAGGGGTCTGCGTCCGATCTTGAGCGCGATCATGCTGGCGAGGATCGCGACGAAATCGGCGGCGCTCTCCATCCCGTCGGCAAAAACCGCGTCCGAATGGCCGAAATGGCCGGCCGACAGCTTCATGGTCATCAGGACCGCGTTGATCCAGAAGCCGATGGCGATTGCCCGGTCGGCCATGCCGAATCGTTCGTATCTATCCATTTGACGTCCGCGCAAGCATCGAAAAAAGCGACCCCATGAAAAAGCATGGCTGTTTCCCGTTGCCCCGGGATGCTTTTCCGGAAAGGCCGCGATCGGGTCCGGGAGATTCCCGACAACCCGCCTTTGACATCTATACAGGATTCGGCGGGGATAGGGTAGCAACTTTTTGTCCCCAATCTCTTCTCGAAATTGCCAAACGGATCAAAAGTGTGTATGATCACTTGATCCCGATGCCCGCCTTTGTTCTTGGACCACTGCTCTTGACGATTGGA
>JAQTRB010000185.1 GCA_028712015.1 Syntrophales bacterium | reverse complement strand
CCCGTCCACAACCGCCGCCTGACCGGTTAGATGTTCGATTTCGATTCGGACCTCATTCCTGACGGAAACGGCCGTCACGGAGCACGGTCGGCGCCCGCGGGAAGGATCGTGGTTTTGACCGCCCCGGCCTGTTCCTGGGTGAAGACGATCATAAACGGGATTTCGCCTTTCGGCTCAATCCGCTGGTTGGGAAAATCGCTTCCAAGCGGCGTGGAAAGCTCTCTCTGAATCTCCGCTTCCGCCATGGCGCCCAACTCCGTATCCGAAAGGATGTTGCCGCAAAAGACGACCTTTTCTCCGAGAACGACATCATAGGCATCGGCGATGACCAGACGGACTCGGATTTTCGTCAGCGGATAGGGCGCCTGGTTGACGGCAATCCCCTCGATGATATGAAGATTCCCCTTGAGCAGATTCGCCACGGAACGCTGGCGGATATCCTTAATCCGCACCGGCGTCGGAACGGCCGCATCGCTTTTCGCTTTCGGGACGATAAAACTTTCGAAAATGGGAACTCCCTTCAGCCAGGGGGATGAGAATTCCAGAGCCCGGGTTCGGATCTCCGGGAAAAGATAGAGGGAAAGCGTTCCGACAACGATCAGAATGAAAACGATCAGGGCGATCCCCTTCAAGAACACCCAACCCCATCGTTTCCTCCCGGCGCCGACCGCCGTCGCTTCCTCTTCCGCATCCTCCGCTTCTCTCTCTTCGCCCATGTCGGCGGCCGGACCCCTGATGGATTCCGGCCCCGGTTCCTCCAATGAGGGTTCCTTTTCGAACTCAACCGGTAATTCCGACTCCGCGTCGACTTTTGGCCGCGGCGGCATTTCCGATCGGATCTCCGGCGGAAGATGTTCCGCCGCAACGGAAAAACGCTCTTCCGGGGTGCGTCTGGCATCGCTGATCCTTACGGATGGGATTTCCGGCTTCACGGCGCGAAGATCTTCGGCGGCACGCTCCTGGAAAAAAACATGTTGGCAGCGGCTGCATCGCACCCATACGCCGTCCCCTGCGATCAAGTGATCGTCGAATCGGAATCGTGTTTCACATTTCCGACACTGGATAATCATACGACCTCCCCTTCAAACGATGTTTCTCAGCCAGCAAACATCTGGAAGAAAACGGAATTTTTCATCATAATCCAGTCCATATCCGACAACAAAGTGGTCGGGAATGGAAAACCCCACATAGTCCGCCTGAAAGGGGACTCTCCTCCTTTCCCGCTTGTCGAGAAAGGCGCACACCCTGATCGAGGCCGGCTTCCGTTTCCGCAAAATCTTCACCAGATGCGAAAGGGTCAGACCGGTATCGACAATGTCCTCCACGATCAGCACATCTCGTCCCGCGATCGGCGTCTCGATATCCTTTCCGATCCTGATCCTTCCTGAACTGACGGAGCCCGCTCCGTAGCTGGCCACCCGGATGAAATCGATCCGGCAGGGAACGTCGAGCGCACGGACCAGGTCGGCCATAAAAACAAAGGCGCCCTTCAAAACGCCGACAACCAGCGGTTCCTTTCCCCGGTAGTCGCGGGAGATCAGGTCGGCAAGTTCCCTGACCCTCCGATCGATCACCTCCCTGGGGAACAGAATCTCCATCTCCGCGCTCACCATCGCAAAATTACACAACCCTTCTCATATCCATCCGTGACTCTTGCAGGAAAGCCTTTCACGACTTTTTTTACGGAGCCTTTGAGATCGGCCGAAAAGAAAAATCAATGCGGCTCACCCTAAACGACGCCGGGCCGCCTGTCAACGAAAATCAGGACGCCCCGTCACAAGCTTCGGCAAGCGCCGTAATGTTCGCTTGGATCATTTCTTCCGCCTCCCGCAATGCGTTCGTAGTTCGGAACTCCGAGGAAAGGCTAAGGAAGATGCCGTCGAAACGGGAACGCTCGCAACCGAGGATATCATAATCGATCGGTCGGATCATATGCTGGGCGCCGTCGAAATAGAACCGCCCGAACCGGTTGACCTCCGGCGAACGGAAAGGCCAGTTAAACTTGAATTCGAAGAATCGTCGGGCAATCCCGCGCACGGGTTCCTCACGAAACTTCTCGGGTACCGGGATTTCGCCCAGCCGATCGGCGAGGTGACGGAAGTACTGCTTGACGAAATCGATGTCGGTGACGCAGAGACCATAGAGATACCAGTCGTCAAGAACATGGATCAGGGCGAGTTTTTCCATTCGGCTCAGAAAGGAGTAACTCGGGCAGAAGTGCCCGGCGCACAGTTCCTGGCCATAAAAGGAAAACCCGCGGAGGTCCTTCCCCCCGTTTTGGATGGGGTGAAGAAGGCATCCGATTTTCTTTTCGTCCTGATCCAGAAAACCCGCATACTCACAGCAAAAGATCACCTCAAAACGCCGGGACTGATCCTCCTCGGCGCGGATGGCGCCGGAAAATGCCGGAAGATCCTCTGCCACCCGCACATCGCGGCGGAATCGTTCCGTCCGCCGACGCAGGCGCGCAACCAGCGCCTTTCGGCTGCTGTCCACATAGTTGTAGATGCCGCAGCAGGCCCCGCAGGACTTGCCGATATCCGGCTGGCAGAGATGGGTAAACGGTGCGTCGGACATATTCCTCGAGGAAGGCGGCGTTTGGCTGGCCGCCGCAGCGGGTTGAATGTTTCCGTTCGTAACGGGTCCGGAATATATAATGAGGAACGGGATTGCAGGTCAAGGACAAAGATGGTAATGACGGTCGAAACCCATTGGAAAAAGAGAAGCGGTTGACCTCATCCCGCCGCACCCTGGGATTCCCGATCGAGAACAGAGCATGACCGATTCCTCCGCGACGAATACCGACGAGATTTTTCTCGCCGTAGAAAAGCCGAGCCGCTACACCGGGGGCGAGGTCAACGCCGTCCGGAAGAACCCCGATGCCTGTCGGCTCCGTTTTGCTTTCGCTTTCCCCGACGCCTATGAGGTCGGGATGTCCCACCTCGGCCTCCAGATCCTCTACGCGGTCCTGAACGACCTGCCCGAGGTCGTCTGCGAGCGCTGCTTCGCCCCGTGGCCGGACATGGAGCAGGCATTGCGGGATCGACGGTTGCCCCTCTGCTCGCTGGAGTCCGGACGGCCGCTGGCCGCCTTCGACATCGTCGGTTTTTCGCTGCAGTACGAACTCTCCTATACCAATGTCCTGATGATGCTCGATTTGGGAGGGATTCCGCTTCGCCGCGAGCAACGCGGCGATCAACATCCGCTGATCGTTGCCGGCGGTCCCTCGGCCTTCAACCCGGCCCCGCTGAGCGCCTTCGTAGACGCCTTTGTGATCGGCGAAGGGGAGGAAGCCGTCCGGGAGATCGCCGAAGCCGTGGCGGCCGTCCGGGCTCGGGGAGGAAAGAGGCGGGAACAGATGGAAACCCTGGCCGTGATTCCCGGGGTCTATGTTCCGGACGTCCATACCGGCGCAGAACGGATACGAAAGCGGATCATCACCGATCCGGATATCTGGCGCCAGCCCCTCCGCCCCATTGTCCCGCTGATGAAGACGATCCACGACCGTGTGACGCTGGAGATCGCGCGCGGATGCACGCGGGGCTGCCGTTTCTGTCAGGCGGGAATGGTCTGGCGGCCGGTGCGCGAGCGGACTCCCGCCGTGCTGGAGGAGATGGCGGAGGCGATGCTTCGGGCGACCGGGCACGACGAAATCTCTCTCCTGTCGCTCAGTTCCGGAGACTACTCCCGGATCGAATCCCTTCTCACGACGCTGATGGACCGGTATTATGCCCGGCGGGTCGCCCTCGCGCTCCCGTCGCTCCGTGCCGAAACCCTCACCCAGCGATTGATCGACGGGATCCGGCGGGTCAGGAAGACGAGTTTCACGCTCGCACCCGAGGCGGGAACGCAACGCCTCCGCGATGTAATCAACAAGGGCAATACGGAAGCGGAGCTGCTGGCGACAACCGAACGGGTTTTCGCGGCGGGCTGGAAGGCGGTGAAACTCTACTTCATGCTCGGCCTTCCCGGCGAGCGCGACGAGGATCGGGAAGGAATCGCCGAGCTCGCCCATCGCGTCCTTCGGACCGCAAAAAACCGCGGGCAGGTGACGGTCAGTCTTTCGACCTTTGTGCCCAAGCCCCACACCCCGTTCCAGTGGCAGCGTCAGATCAACAGCACGGAAATTGACGACCGGCAGGCGTTTTTCAAGGGACGTCTTCGGAACCGGAACATCAGCGTGAAATGGCATGATTCCCGGATGAGCCTCCTCGAGGGAAT
>JAQTRB010000184.1 GCA_028712015.1 Syntrophales bacterium | reverse complement strand
TCCGCCATCTCGCGCCGCATGACTTCGATGGTTGCCGCACAGGGGACGAAGAGCATCACGACCGTCAAAAAGGCGAGCGCCGAGGCGTGACTCATCACCGTCGGGAGGGTCTCCAGCAGCCCCTGATCGCCGACGCCGTACAGCACGCCGAGCGTGGCTACCGCATTTTCCTTGGCCACGAGGCTGGTGAGCAGCGCCGTCATCATCTTCCAGTCCAGGCCGAGCGGGCGACCGAGCGGTTCCAGAAAGCGTCCGATCCCCGCGAGGATGCTGGTTTCCGTCTGTCCGTCGGGGAAGTAGGAGAGGAGCCAGACAAGAATGGAGACCGTAAGGATCACGGTTCCCGCCTTCCGAATGAAGGCGACGGTCCGCGCCGCGATGACGTTCAGGATCGTTTTCGGATTCGGCTGATGGTAGAGCGGCAGTTCCATGATGAACGGTGTCGCCGCATCCTTGATCAGCAGCGTGTGGGCGATCATCCCCGTCGCGCCGAGGACAAGGATGTTCATCGCGACGAGCGACCAGATGACGATCGTTGCCTGAGACGCGAAGACGGCGGCGGTGACAAAAGTCAGCACCGCGAGACGCGCGGTGCACGGAACGAACGGGGTCAGCAGCATCGTCAGCAGTCTCGCCCTTTTCGATTCGATGATCCGGATGCCCAGAATCGCCGGGACATTGCAGCCGAAACCGAGGCACATCGGGATAAAGCTCTTGCCGTGCAGCCCCACGAGGTGCATGAAACGGTCCATCACGAAGGCGGCTCGAGCCATGTAGCCCACGTCCTCGAGGACGGCCAGCGCGGCGAAAAAAATCAGCAGGATGGGGAGAAAGGTCAGAACCGATCCGACACCCCCGACGACCCCGTCGACCAGCAGCCCCCGGAGCCAAACCGGCGCGGCCGTCAAAAGCGGATCGAGGCCGGCGCTGAACCCGCCGACCAGCCTTTCCAGTAGTTTCTGGAGCGGAAAGCCGATCCTGTAGGTCAGGAAAAAGACCCCGGCAAGAACGGCAAGGAGGATCGGAATGCCGAAGACGGGCCGGGTCAACACGTGGTCGATCCGGTCGGTCATGACGACCTGTCCCATCCGGAACCGGGAAACGCAGGCGCGGATGATCTCCTCAACCCAGTCGTAGCGGCCGCAGACGACGGCGTGGAGAGAATCCTCGTGGGCGATCAGCAGCGAACGGATCTTTTCCCAGACCGGGGCGCCGAGGGCCCCTTTCATCATCGTCGAAATTTCCGAATCGCCCTCCATCAGTTTCACCGCGATCCACGCCTCCTTGTAAGGGGGGCGAACCGCGTGACGAATCCATTCCGACAGTTTCAGCAAGACATCGCGGTGATTCGGCGATACCTCGGGAAGCCGCGGGCGATAGACCGCCTTCCCCCGGGAAACGGCGATGATCCGCGCCACGAGCTCCCGGATGCCGCGGTTTTGCGTGGCAACCATCGGAACGACCGGGATGCCGAGGGCCTTTTCCAGCGCGTCGGCATCGATGCGAATACCCTGCCTCTCCGCGACATCCAGCATGTTGACGGCGACGATCACCGGCGGACCGAGGAGAAGAAGCTCCGCGAGCAGGTAAAGGCTTCTCTCGAGGGCGGCCGCATTGGCCAGCAGCACGATGATGTCGGGCGCTTCCTGGATGACGAATTCCCGGGCGACCCGTTCCTCTTCCGAGAAGGCCGTCAGGCTGTATGTTCCGGGGAGATCGACGATCTGCATTTCCACGCCGTCCGCCGCGTGGGCGCCCTCTTTCTTCTCAACCGTTTTTCCGGGCCAGTTGCCGACGTGCTGCGAAAGCCCCGTCAGGATGTTGAACACCGTCGATTTTCCGGCATTGGGCTGACCCGCGAGGGCGACAAGGAGCTGTTTGGTCTCGCTTGGCCGGGTGTCCTTCTCGCGTGCGGGCAGGCAGTCGACGAGGATTTTGGAGGCCTCGCCGGTTCCCAGCGCCACCCGCGTGTCGGCCACTTGGACGATGACCAGGCCGCCGCTCGCATGGAGGAAACGGATCTTTGCGTTGAGGACGATCCCCATCCCTGCAAGCCTGCTGATCAGGGCATTGCCGCCGGAGATGGCATGGATGATCCCCTCTTCACCATCTCTAAGGGAGGCGACGGGGCGGCAGGTTGCGTTTGTCGGCATCATTCGTTCCAAAAAAGTTGATTCCAGTCCGTCTACTTTTAGCATGAAATCGCTGCGAATGTCACCGAAAAAAGGGTCCGATATCAACCGATTCCCGGTGCCGCTTTTCAGGGACGGCCTTCTGAATGAAACCACCCAGAGAACTATTTCGCGATCAGGGCCAAGACATGCACAATCATCGGCGCAATGGCCAGTGCCGGGAGGAAGTTGCCGACGCGAATTTTTTTCAATTCCAGCATGCTGCTGATGCCGATTCCGATCAGCAAGATTCCGCCCGTGGCCGTCATCTCATTCATCATGGCGGAGCTGACGATGGCGTTCAACTGCGCCGCCAAAAGGCTGATTGTGCCCTGGTAGGCGAACACCGGCAAGGCCGAGAACGCGACTCCAATCCCCAAGGTGGAGGAAAATGCGATTGAGAGAAAACCATCCAAAACCGATTTGATCGACAGGGTCAAATAGTCGTCGCTCAGGCCATCGCTGATCGAGCCCAGCACCGCCATCGGTCCGGTGCAATACAGCACGGATGCGGCCAGAAAACCGCGCACAAAGCGGCCGGAACCGCCTTCCGAGCTGCCGGGCAGCCGTTTTTCGATCCAGATGCCGAGGTTTTGCAGCCGATCCTCAATCTTCAGCCACTCGCCCAGTACGGCCCCCAAAATCAGCGCACTTAGAACAATCAGTATGTTTTCCGTCTTCAGGAACATCTGCATGCCGAAAGCCGCGGTGAAAATCCCCATCCCCGAAAGCACGGTGGATTTGAGCTGATCGGACAGACGAGGGCCGAACAACATGCCGATTCCGCTGCCGATCAATATGGCAATGACGTTTATAAAGGTTCCGGTCATCTCCCCGATCCCCCTCCTGCCGATGGTGCGGCATGAGTCTTCCCCAGGCGATTCGAGCGCAAGGCAAAGCGATGAGGTCGGCTGTATAGCAGCTCCTATTTTGCTTTTCAAGCGTTCTTCGCGTCGAAAAAGCAGGGCTTGTGCTGACCCGGGAAAGAGAGCACGGACACTGCGGGATCGGCATCGAATCCGAATTGTTCCGTATATTAGAACTGGAAATTATAAATATAGAACATTTAGCTTGACTCTGGTTTTCCATATGATAAAAACTTTATGCAACATATAGAATCATCACTCATGGAGGCTCTTGACCATGAAAGATGTGCCGGCAAAACCAAAGACTCCGTCGAATTCCGCGAACAAATACCGAGTTACCTCGCTTGATAAAGCCCTTCTGATTCTCGAGCTTGTAATCGACCAGGGCCGTGATCTCTCCATTACGGAGATCTGCCAGAAGCTCGGGATGATGAAAGGAACGGTTCATCGGGTACTCTGTACCCTCGTGGCGCGAAAATTCATCCAGCAGAACGGCAAAACGAAAATGTACGGTCTTGGCGTGCGGACGCTGGAAATCGGAATGGACTCCAAGCGAGAGAAATTTCTTCGCATGGCCATGGCACCCTTTCTGATGCAGCTTTACGAGATGTGCGGGGAAACGGTGAATGCGGCTGTTTGGGAATACAATGGAATTCGCTACATCTACAGGTTGGAATCTGAAGCGTTGCTTCGAATTTCAACGACGGCCGGCGCAAGGTTCCCAGGGTACTGCGCCGCGACCGGCAAAATACTGCTGTCATACTTCAGCAATGAAGATATCAGGCAAATTTACAGCCTGGACAGATCGTTAAAAAAATACACTCAAAATACGATTACCTCCGTCGATAAATTGATCCGAGAAATCGAAAAAGTCAGAGTCAGGAAGGTTGCCGTCGATGATGAAGAAGCCCTGGTAGGGGTCTACTGTGTCGGTGCACCGATATTGAACTCGAAGGGGGAATGTGTGGCAGCCATTAGTATTTCAGCGCCGAAAAATCGGGTAACCGCAAAGGTGAGCGATACGCTTGCAAAATTGGTATCGGAAACGGCCGGGAAAATCTCATGCTCATTGAGCGAGCTATAAACTTCGGAGACAACGCCAAACGGAGAGGAATATGAATATGGTCGGCATTAGGTTCCATGGCAGAGGGGGGCAGGGAGCCGTCGTCGCTTCAAAAATTCTAGCC
>JAQTRB010000183.1 GCA_028712015.1 Syntrophales bacterium | reverse complement strand
TGTCGCAGATTTCCGGAACGCGGTTGGCGGCATAGATGAAGTTGTTGCAAAGGTACTCGCGGGTGATCTCTCCGGCGATGTCCGTCCCGTTGAACATCACCCTGATCGTTGCGGCGACGCCCTCATCGCTTTTTTTCTTCGCGTCGGAAACGGTCGCGAATCTGGGCTTGCCGGCCGGGACATACTCCATCGTGTGGTAGTCGAGCATCAGTTTGGCCTTCTTGCCCTTCGCGTCCTTGGTCCTCTTGTAGAATCCCTGCTTGGTCTTATTGCCGAGCCATTTGAGCTCCATCATCTTGTTCATGAATTCGCTCGGTACGAACATCTCCCGCATTTCGTCGTCGGGAACCGCCGCGTAGAGGTTCTTCATGACATGATGCCCGGTATCGAGGCCGACCAGATCGAGCGTTCCGAAGATGGCGGAGCCAGGCCGGCCGAGCGCCTTGCTGATGATGGCATCCGCCTCGTCGAGTCGCAGGTTCTTCTCGACGGTAAGGCGAACGGCATTGGATATGTCGAACGTTCCGATCCGGTTGCCGATGAAGTTCGGCACATCCTTACAGATCACGACCCCTTTTCCCAGCGTCTGCTCGCAGAACCGGGTCATGTATGCGACGACTTCCGGCTTTGTCTGCTGTCCGGGAATGATCTCCAGCAGTTTCATGTAGCGCGGCGGATTGAAAAAGTGGGTCCCGAGAAAATGCTCCTTCAGTTTCGCGCCGAATTTGGCCGTAATTTCTTTGATGGGAATCCCGGAGGTGTTCGTCGTGACGATGCAGTTCGGACGGACGACCTTTTCCACCTTCGCAAACAGCTCCTGCTTGATCTTCAGGTTTTCGACAACAACTTCGATGACCCAATCGACGCCAGACAGCCAATTCAAGTTGTCCTCTAAATTGCCGACCTTGATCATCGACGCGTTCTTTTTGGAATAGAATCCGGCAGGTTTTGACTTCAGGACCCCGGCCAACCCATTCGCCGCGAACCGGTTTCGCCAGGCCGGACTTTTTTCCGTGAGCCCTTGGGCTTTGTCCGCCTCGGTCAGTTCAAATGGGATGATATCCAGAAGGACGCACTCGATCCCCGCATTGGTCAGATGGGCGGCAATGGTGGCGCCCATAACCCCCGCACCCAGAACGGCCGCTTTCTTGATTTCGTATGCCATAATTTCCTCCTCTTTTTGGTCTGTGGACGGACGGCCGATTTATGTCCGCGGATCCAATCGCCGCCCGCCACACCGATCTGTCTTCTAATGTTCCGAATCAACTAACAGGTGAAGGATTCGTCCGCCATCTCGATCGGAATCTTCTCCTCCGACTTGATCGCCTCGCACCTTGATTTCACCGTACAAAGAACCTCGACCGCAAAAAACTTCGCCGTGGCCACTTTGCCCGTGTAATAGGCTACGTCCGCATTATCATGGACGAGCGCCCGCTTCTTCCCCTTCGACTCCGTCACGCCCTTCTCCTGATAGATCGCCGTCAGCTTTTCCGTGGACAGCGCCGCCGATTGGAGCAGAAAATGGCCGAGCAGCACATCGCCGAAGATATCGAGATAGGAGGAAGCGTTCAGGATCGGGATGATGAAGGCGGAGCTTTTCCCGAGCTGGGCCAGCGTCATGGTCATATCGACCAACGCGTTATAGGCCTCTTCCAAACGGGCCGCATAGGCCTTCAGTTCCTCGATCCCTTTTGCCTTGGCGATGGTCGCGCCGATCTCCCCGAACATGTTCATCGCGTTCATTCCCTTTTTCTGGCCAAGCTTGCGTCCGACCAGGTCGAGGGCCTGAATTCCGTTCGTCCCCTCATACAGACAGGCGATCTTGCAATCCCGCATATACTGTTCCACCGGATATTCCTGACAATATCCGTATCCGCCGTAGACATCGATTGCCTTGGAGCAGATATCCATCGCCTTGTCCGAAGAATAGGCTTTGCATACCGGCGTCAAAAGCTCTACGAATCCCTGCCATTTGTCTCTTTCCGCCGGATTGGCCTTTGCCATGTCCATGCAGTAGGCGGCAAAATAGTTCATCGCCCGGATTCCCTCTACGTGGGCCTTCATCCAGAGCAAATCCCTCCGAACATCGGGATGCTGAATGATTGGAACCGCCTTGGCATCGGGGTTCTTCATCTCCCAGACCGGGACACTCTGGATCCTCTCCTTCGCATATCCGATTGAGTGTTCGAGCGCAGCGGACGCATGACCGAGTCCCTGCATTCCGACCTCCAGGCGCGCCTCGTTCATCATATGGAACATGACCTTCAGTCCCTCGCGTTCCTGTCCAAGGAGTTCGCCGACGCACTTGCCTTCGTCGCCGAAATTCAGCGTACAGGTCGCCGATCCCTTGATCCCCATCTTGTGCTCGATGTTCCCGGTATGAACATCGTTGAGTTCCCCCACGCTTCCGTCGGGTTTGACGCGATACTTGGGAACGATGAAGATTGAGATGCCGCCCGTGCCCGGAGGATCCCCCTCGATTCGGGCCAGTACGGGATGAATGATATTTTCGGCCAGATCGTGATCGCCGCAGGAGATGAAGCATTTGGTGCCGGTGATGCTGAAGGTTCCGTCGGGGAGTCTTTTCGCCGTCGTCTTGAGCGCCCCTACATCACTGCCCGCGCCCGGCTCGGTCAGGCACATCGTCCCGGTCCACTGACCGGCGAACATCTTCAACATGTATTTCTCTTTCTGCTCGTCCGTCCCGAATTTCAGGATCAGCGCGGCGGCGCCGTGCGTCAGTCCCGGGTACATCAGAAAGGCGAAATTGGCGGCATAACAGTGTTCCAGCGCCGCCGTGGCCATGCTGACCGGCATCCCCTGACCGCCGACGTCCACGGGCTCCGTGGGGCAAAGCCAGCCGCCCTCGCAGTACTTCTTGTACGGTTGCTGAAAGCATTTCGGAACCGTCACTTTTCCGTCCTTCAACGTACACCCTTCCTTGTCGCCCACGGCATAGGTCGGAAGGATTTCGTTGAGGGCCATCTTCTCCGCCTCTTTGATCATCATCAAGGCGTCGTCCTTGGAGAAATCTTTAAATGTCTCCGTTTTGAACAACTTCTCGATTCCCAGTTGTTCAAAAAGAAGGAACTCCTGATCTCGCTGATTCACCAACAGATTACTCATAACGCTAAACCCCCTTTCCTTTTTTTCCAAAAACATTAGTAACCATCGAAGGACCGTTCTGTCCGTTGCCGTCGATCAAAGACCGTTTTCCTCGAGTTACCGCCCATGTCGGAGCGCTTTCCTATTCATGGAGATGAGGTTGCTACTATTGAGATGTTTTCAAAAATATCTTCAGGACATCTTAGAGCCCCGGATTCGGGGTCAAGATGCCGCGTATATAGGTGTCCAGGCCTGCCTTGATGGTGCTGCGAATCGCCTCCGCCCGCTTGGTCTCGATACCCGTGAAAAGATGCAACGAAATGATTCCGTTCAGCATCCCCCAAATGGCATTCCGACTCTGACGGAGATTGATCGTCGCGGGGAATTCACCACGCTCGATTCCATACTTGAAGACCTGTTCGATAATATCGATGGTTTTGTTGGTGGTCTTGATGATGTGCGTGTTGAGATCGTCGGGCAGATTCATGTCGGTGGTATGCAACATAAATGTCATCAGAATTCTAAACAATTCCCGCTCGTTGAGAAAGAAATCGACATAGATGTTCGCCAGTCGGACAAGCGCTTCGGAAGCGCTGGAGGGAGTTTGAAGAAGAGCGGCGATGTGGTTGTGAAATTTGTCGATGTCGTTCAGAAGGATTTGCGTGTAAATCTCTTCTTTACTGTTGTAATAGAGGTAGATCGATCCCTTGCTCAGTTCGGCCTTCCTGGCGATGCTCTCGACTGTGACCGGTTTGAAGCCTTTCTCGAAAAAAAGCCTGCGGGCCGCCTTGAGGATGGCGTTCTTCCGATTCTCGCGTTCCCGTCTTCTTCTCTCTTCCAGTCCCAAGATCTGAGCCCTTCTGAACGATCGGACCGCCCTGCGCTGCATGATCGCACATGCCATTCCGGGAGGGTTCAATCAACCTCCGCAGCAACCGATACGCAAAACGATATGGAAGGAAACCAACCGAGCAAATTTAACAGAGCGCAATCCCTCTGTTTCTTAATGGAATGAAGTGTGACCGCCAATCAGATTCTGAACTTTGGTCAGTATATGACCGTTAGTCACGGCCCGACTTCTATCCGATTATTTTTCCGCTGTCAAGAAAAATAAGAGGCTG
>JAQTRB010000182.1 GCA_028712015.1 Syntrophales bacterium | reverse complement strand
TATCTGGAGATTCTGCGCAAGAAACTGGGGTGGGGCGGTTCCCAGACGGGAGCGTCCCGGAAGGGGCAAGATGCTCGCGGAACTGAACATCCGTAATTTTGCCATCATCGATGAATTGAAGGTAGCCTTCGATAGCGGACTGACCGTGATTTCCGGCGAAACCGGCGCCGGGAAGTCGATCATCGTCGGCGCCGTCGGTCTCCTGCTGGGCGATCGAGCGAACGCGGAGATGATCCGATCCTTTGAGGATACCGCCGTCGTGGAGGCTCTGTTCGACATCCGCGACCAGGGCGGTTTGCGCGCAAAACTCCGGGAAATGGGATTCGGCGACGGCGACGAGATTGTCGTCCGCCGTATCGTCTCACGATCCGGGAAAAACCGGATCTACATCAACGGCAATCTCGCGCCGCTGGCATCGCTTGCCGCGCTTGGCGAATCGCTGATCAATGTCTGTGGTCAGCATGAACACCAGATGATCCTGAATCCTGAAAATCATAGAGAGGTTCTCGATGAATTCGGAGGACTCCGGGATCTTCTGAAGGCCTATCGTGAAATTTACGACCGCTATCGCTCCCTTCGGGACCGGCTCCAAGGACTTCAGGGACGCCGGACGGAAAGAGAAGAGCGGGAAGCGCTTCTCCGTTATCAGATCGACGAGATCTCCCGGGCGGAGATTCGGGCGGGCGAGGACGTCGCTTTGGCGGAAGAGAAGAGGATCCTCGCAAATTTTCAGAAACTGACGGATTTTACGGAAACGGCTTATGAAACCCTCTATGGAAAGGACGGTTCCGTTCTCGCCGAATTCCGCGGCGTGGTTTCCGAAGTGAAGGAGATCCGGAAAATCGATCCGGCCCTGAAGCTCTCCGAACAGGAGCTGGAGGAACTCTACTATAGGATGGAGGAGGCGGCTTTCACACTTCGCGATTATGCAAAACAACTCTCCTTCGATCCCGTCCGCCTGGAGGCCGTCGAGGATCGTATGGAA
Organism: Syntrophales bacterium; assembly: GCA_028712015.1. GTDB lineage: Bacteria > Desulfobacterota > Syntrophia > Syntrophales > UBA5619 > UBA5619. The sequence goes on along the minus strand of JAQTRB010000182.1, from coordinate 3,271 downwards.
CAGATCGGACGGCTGATACGGAAATACGGAGGAACGCTTGATGCCGTCCTTGCGAAACGGATTGAGGCGGAAAGAGAGCTGGGAGGGATTTCCTCGCTGGATGAGGAGATCGCCGCCCTGAACCAAAGCATCGGCGAAGAAAAAGAACAGCTGATGGAAGCGGCGGGAATCCTTTCCACGAAACGACGCGAAGCGGCGGCATCCCTCAAACGGTTGGTCGAGGGAGAGATCCGGACCCTCCGAATGGAAAACGCGCAGTTCGATGTGGTTTTTCATGATTGTCCGAACGGTCGGGACGAAACGTCACTGAACGAAAACGGCCTGGATGCGCCGGAGTTTTACCTTTCGGCGAATGTAGGCGAAGAGCGGAAACCGCTCCGGGCGATTGCCTCCGGAGGGGAGCTGTCGCGCATCATGCTCGCCCTGAAAAAGGTGCTGGCGCGGACCGGTTCCGTCGGAACGATCGTCTTCGATGAGGTGGACAGCGGAATTGGCGGGGCGACGGCAGAGATCGTCGGACAAAAACTGCGGGAGGTGGCCCGACATCATCAGGTCCTCTGCATCACGCATTTGCCGCAGATCGCTTGTTGCGGCGAACGACATTATCGGGTGGTCAAGCGAATTGTCGGAGAACGGACAAACACGGTGGTTTCTCTGCTCTCCGAAGCGGAACGACTGGAAGAGATCGCCCGTATGTTGGGCGGGGTGGCGTTGACGAAAAAGACCAAGGAGCATGCGCGGGAGATGCTGCTGAACGCATGCGCATGAGATGACGCGGGGTGCAAAGGGCGGCCGTATGCCCCAATTTGCCAGGAACCGCCATAGGAGACGACAATGTTGAGAAAAGCCCGAATCGGGGATGTGAAAACAATGCACCGACTGATCAATATTTCTTCCGGAAAGGGGGAAATGCTGCCCCGTTCGCTGATGGACATCTACGGAAGTCTGCGTGATTTCGTCGTTTATCAGGAGGAGGGGCGGAATGAGATCCGCGGGATCTGCGCGATGAGCATCGTCTGGGAAAATCTGGCGGAGATTCGCTCCCTCCATGTCGATGAGGAGCACCGCATGGAAGGGATCGGCCGGAAGCTGGTTGAGGCCTGCATATCCGAGGCGATCACACTGGAGCTCTTTCGGGTTTTCACATTGACCTACAAGCGGGAATTCTTTCGGAAGATAGGCTTTCGGGATGTCGAACGTTCGACGCTTCCCGAGAAGATCTGGTCCGATTGTTTTCGTTGTTCCAAATATCCGGATTTCTGTGATGAAGTAGCGATGATCCTGGAGCTGTGAGATATCGGATGACCAGAAGGTTCCTGATTCGCATGGGTCTCCCCCCATGGTTTTTTCTATGATTTCTTCTTGATCGTTCATTTTCTTTATGTTACAAATATTCCAAAGTCGGCGGGGGAATGGAACATCCCTCGGTCTCTTAAATCCTGAATACAGATGAATGTTACACCGCGGTTGCGGTTACCGCCTGTTTACCGGCAATGTCCGATCATTGTGGTCCGAGCCGGGCGGAAAAAGGCGGTCGGTTTGCTCTAACGACGGGCCGTTGTCCGAGAGGCATTGAACCACTTTTGGGTGGTGGCAACGTTATGTTCCATAAACCATTGATGAAAGGGGGATTTGAGGGGATGACAAAGGCAGAATTGATCGCGGTGATGGCGGCGGAGGCGGACGTAACGAAGGCGGCGGCGGCGAAGGCCCTGGAGGCTTTTTTTGCAGCGGTGCCCAAGGAGCTCAAAAAGAGCGGGAAGCTCGGACTGGTGGGCTTTGGGACCTTTTCCATGCTGAAGAGGAAGGCTCGCGAAGGTCGAAACCCGCAGACCGGAAAGACCATCAAGATTGCGGCGAAGAAGGTGGTCAAATTCAAAGCGGGCAAGGCACTGGCCGCCAAGGTGAACAAATAACGGTGCGTTGAAGCGTCAGCTCAGGAAAGGCCTCCATCTTCAAGATGGGGGCCTTTTGCTATGCGCGGGTGACGGCAGAACCTGTCTGTTGGAAATCCGCGCCTGCCGCGTTGACATGCCGGGGCGTTTCTGTTATGACTCGGCACGTCCTGGTTCGGCCGCCTTTACCGTTTGGAACCCTTCGATATGGACCCGGCGCGTTGATGCGTGCGACCCCTCGGGAGACGGAACATCGGTCAAGCGGAGGGAAAGATGCGTAACCAGGCCGGGAGGTTTTCTTGGCTAAACAGAGAATTCTAAGCGGGATGAGACCCACGGGAAAGCTTCATCTGGGGAATCTTCAGGGTGCGCTTTCCAACTGGATCGCCCTTCAAAATCGGGGCGATTTCGATTGCTTCTATTTCGTGGCCGACTGGCATGCGCTGACGAGCGATTACTCGGCGACGGAGGAAATCCGAGCGAACACCGTCGATATGGTGATCGATTGGCTTTCCGCCGGTTTGGACCCGGCGGAAAGCACGCTCTTCATTCAGTCTGCGATCAAGGAACACGCCGAGCTGTTCCTGCTCCTGAGCATGATCACCCCCCTGGCGTGGCTGGAAAGAAATCCGACCTACAAGGAGATGAGGGAGGAACTCTCCCAGAAGGATTTGTCGACCTTTGGTTTTCTCGGATATCCGGTGCTCCAGGCGGCCGACATCATCATGTATAAGGCCTATGGCGTGCCGGTCGGCGTCGATCAGCTCCCCCATGTCGAGCTGACCCGCGAGATCGCCCGTCGTTTCAATTATCTCTACGGCGAGGTCTTTCCCATTCCCGAACCGCTGCTTGCCGAAGTCCCCAAACTGCTGGGCATCGACGGACGGAAGATGAGCAAATCTTACGAGAATGCGATATTCATGAGCGATCGCGGGGACGCGTTGCGGAAAAAGGTTGGAGCCATGTTCACCGATCCGCAGCGACAGCGCAAGAGCGATCCGGGGCGTCCCGAACTTTGCAATGTCTATACGTTTCACGGACTGTATTCCAAACCGGGGACGGTTGCCGAGATTGCCTCGGCCTGCCGCTGTGCGGCCATCGGTTGCATCGAGTGCAAGCGACGTCTGGCCGAGGCGATTGCGGAGGGGATGGGACCGATTCATGAGCATCGCGACCATTATGCATGCCATCCGGAGGAAGTCCGGGCGATCATCGAAGACGGCAACGTGCGGGCCGCCCGGATCGCAAGGGCGACGATGGCCGAGGTTCGGGAAGCCTTGAAGATCAAACATGAATTATGAGATCAAGCTCGACATTTTCGAAGGGCCGCTGGACCTGCTGCTCTATCTCATCCGAAAAAATGAGATCGATATTTA
>JAQTRB010000181.1 GCA_028712015.1 Syntrophales bacterium | reverse complement strand
CAGAACTTCTCGAATCCGATGTCCACGCCGAAACCGCTCTCCGTCACATGATAATCGGCCAGTTTCAGCGCCACGCGGTCGGCGATGATCGAACTCTGGCCGACGGCGATGTTCGCGAAGGGTCCGGCATGGACGAAGACCGGCTGCCCCTCGACAGTTTGGAGGAGGTTCGGATTGATCGCCTTGACCATCCAGGCGGTCATCGCTCCCGCCACATCCAGGTCGGCGGTCGTCACCGGATCCCCTTTTCTGCTGTAGGCCACGACGATCTTCCCCATCCGCTCCCGGAGATCCCGGAGGTCCGTCGCCACGGAGAGGATCGCCATGATCTCCGAGCTCACGGTAATCGCGAAACCGGAGCTCATCATGAAACCGTCCATTTTCCCGCCGATGCCGATCACGATCTCCCGGAGGGACTGGGCGCAGAAGTCGATCGCCCACTTCATCTGAACGTTTCGCGGATCGATGTCGAGGCGTTTGAGGTTCTTCGACGAGAGGATCGCGTCGTCGTAGTTGAATTCGTGCTGCATCCGCGAGGTCAGCGCCGTCATCGCCAGGTTGTGGGCGCTGGCCACGCAATCGATGTCGCCGGTGAGGCCCAGCGAAAAGGGGGTCAGCGGGATGCACTGCGAAAGGCCTCCGCCGGCCGCGCTTCCCTTGATGTTGAAGGTGGGGCCTCCCGAGGGCTGACGGATCGCGCCGGTCACCTTTTTCCCGCATCCCGCCAGCCCCTGCACGAGACCCATGACGGTCGTGCTTTTCCCCTCCCCGAGCGGGGTGGGGGTAATCGCCGTTACATCGATATATTTTCCGTTCGGTTTTCCCTCCAGACGCCGGAGGAGCTTCATGAAGTCCACCTTGCCGACATGATGACCCATCGGCAGCAGCTCGTCCTCCTCGATGCCCGCCTCCCGGGCCAGTTCGAAGATCGTCTTCATGTGCTTCTCGGCCTCTTCGGCCACCTGCCAGTCCTGCAGTTTTCTCGGATCGAGATCCGTTATTCTGAACATTCCGTTAAACCCTCCTCGCGAAAGATCCCCTCTTGCCGGCTTCCTTTTTCATCCGGCGGTTCAAGTCTGTTCCAGCCTCCCCTCCCGGAAGGCGCGAATATAATTCAGACAGCATTCATCCCGTCCGGCTATCAGATTGCCCGCGGCAATGACCGCATACAGTCGCGAATCCGTCGGATCGATGATCGCCGAATCCAGCCCTCTTTCCATCGCCGCGGCCAGAAAGGTGCGATGCAGCAGATTTCGGGCGGGCAAACCATAGGAAACGGTGCTCAGGCAACAGGTGGTATGCACTCCGGGAAAGCTCTGCATGATCCGGTCGATGGCGCACAGCGTCTCGCGCGCCGACTTTGTATTGGTGGAAAGGGAGTAGGCCAATGGATCGACATACAGGCGATCCGGCGGCACGCCGGCGTCGGTGATAATCCCAACCAGGCGGCCCGCAATGTTCATCTTCTCCTCTGCGGTCTCCGCGGTTCCGCTGGATGCCAGACAGGATGCAATGACCCGGGTCCCATACGCGACCACGAGACGAAGCATCGCGTCCATCCGCTCTGTCGCCAATGTGATCGCATTGATGATCGGCGTTCGGTTCACCAGCGGCAGGACCTTTTCAATGACCGTCGGATTCGGGCTGTCGATGCAGAGCGGGATATCCGTCGCCTCCTGGACGACCTCGATCACCCAGCGAAGGTGCTTCTCTTCGTCCTCGCCGAAGATGGCTGCATTTACATTGAGATAATCGGCGCCGGAAGCCGTCTGGTCCATGACCTCACTCCGAAGGAAGCCTCGGTTTCGGGTCACGATCGCCTGGGCGATGTATTTTCGGGTTGCGTCGATCCGGTCGCCGATGATCTGCATGAACCTTCCTTTCCGATGACGCTCGTCTGCCGCGGCTGTACTCTTTGACCGCTCCGCGGATAGGGATTACGCAAGGAAAATGCCAGATTTGCAGCCGATGGAAACGGGTTGCGAAATCCATCTCCGGCATGGGCCGCCAATGGGTTTCTTCCCGCGAAGAGGTTGCGGGATGGGGAATAACGGGATCAAGGATCGCACCGTTTCGTGCACGGCCCGGTGAGAATCGGACGAATCGGAGCTTGTTCGGTGGGAGAGAAGAGTGAAAAGGCGCCGTTTCATGCTCGAAAACGGGTGCGAAGCGGAGGGCGCCAAACCGGGAACCGGGAGGAATGCCCGCCCTGTTTTCGCGGCGCAGGGCGGGCATGGTATCGGGGCTTCTAACCGTCGATGGTCAATTCTTCCTTTTTCTTGTCATAATCCGGCATCACGTTCTTCCAGCCCTTGACAAAACCGTAGACGATAAAACCGATGGTGGCCAGGACGACGAAAACGCCCACAACCAGCAGGGTGTTCCCGGGAATGGTAAACATCTGAGTCATTGCATGCTCTCCTTCCGCTTGAATTCAGGCCCGCATATCGTCGCCGGGCCCGAAGGTTATATTCGGACGCATCTCAACAGGGGATTCATCTTCCGTATCCCCTCGAAAATCTCATCCAGTTCCTTGTTTCTTCGATGACAAAAGAGATAGCCGCTCTCCCGGGGCAGTTTGAAGCGGACAAAACCGAACCCGCCCGAAAAACGGGATCCCTCGATCGCCCGCACCTGTCTGGCGGACAATTCCAGTGTTCTCCGGATGCTTTTCAGCCGGATTTGCCCCTCGGCGTCCATGTTGATCCGGTAGAAGAGTCCGAGGGCCCAAAACCAGCAGTACAGATAGAAGAAGCCGATCATCAACGCGTACGGCCAGTCTCCTCCGAATCGCCCCTGCTGGAACTGCTGGTAGATCAGCGGCACCGTACCGACGGTCCAGACCAGCAGAATCCCGTAGAAGACCGCCATAAAGAGCGCAGGGGCCTGAAAAACGATCTCTTTTTGCGTATCCTGCCCCGTTTGCATCCCCTGTCCGTTTTCAAAGAGAAGATTCGGCAACGGATCTTAAACCCGCTGCCGAACCTTCAATACCGCAAAACTTTTCAGCGACCGCCTCGGAATCAACCCCTGAAGAGCACCCTGGGCGCGAGGAGGATGATGTCCGGGAAATACATGCACAGAACCACACCGATGAACTGAAGTCCCAGAAACGGAAAGGCCGCCTTCCAGACGTCCACCGTGGAGACCTCCGGCGGTGACACACTCTTGAGGTAGAAGAGCGACATGCCGAAGGGCGGCGTCAGAAAGGACATCTGGAGATTCACGGCGAACAGAACCCCGAACCAGATCGGATCGAAGCCGAGCGTACGGATGATCGGCCCGAACAGCGGAACGGCCAGCATGACGATCCCGACCCAGTCGATGAAGCAGCCCAGGAAGATCAGGATGCCCATCATGATCCAGATGATGACCCATTTGCTCAGACCGGAGCCCAGGAGCAGGGAGCTGACGAAATCCCCGCCGCCGACCATGATATACAGGGCGATGAAGATGTTCGCCCCGAACATCGTCCACATGACCATGCCCGTGGCCTTGATCGTGTTTTCCGCCGCCTGGGCCAGTTCCTTAAAGGGCATGCGCCCCTTGATCTTGGCGATGATCCAGGCCCCGAGGCAACCGACGCCGGCCGCCTCCGTCGGGGCCGCAACCCCGAGAACGATCGTCCCGAGGACCAGAAAAATCAGAATGGCCCCGGGAATGATCGGCAGCGCCACCCGGAACAGGCCGGCCCAATCGAGCCGTTCCTCCTTGGGAACGGGGGGGCCGAGTGTCGGGTTGATGTAGCAGCGAATCGTGATGTAGAGAATGTATAACCCCGCCAGCATGAATCCCGGGATGAAGGCCCCGGCGTAGAGTTGGCCGATGGAGGAGTTGTCCACCATCCCGTAGACGATCAGCATGACGCTGGGGGGAATCAGGATCCCCAGCGTGCCGCCGGCCAGGATGCCGCCCAGGGCGATCCCCTTGTCGTATTTGCGGTTGAGCATCTGGGGCAGCGCAATCATGCCCATGGTCACCTCGGTGGCCCCGACGACGCCGGCCATCGCGGCCATCATCGTGCAGGCGGCCACGGTGGCCGTTGCGACGCCGCCCTTAAGCCAGCCCAGCCAGTGGTAGACCATCATGTAGATGTCCTCGATGATCCCGCTTCGCTCGAGGATGTTCGCCATCAGAATGAACAACGGGATGGCGTCCAGCAGGTAGTTGGTCATCAGGCCGAAGATCCGCGTCGGGACAATGTTGACGGACTCCGGTCCCATGAAAATCGTCGTGAAGAGGATGCCGACGAACCCGGTGGCGAAAGCCACCGGCAGGCC
>JAQTRB010000180.1 GCA_028712015.1 Syntrophales bacterium | reverse complement strand
CATCAACAATCCCGTCGGCCACCGGGAGATTCTCCAATTCTCCCAACCGGAAATCGACACTCCGGATACCGGCCTGATCCGCGTTCCGGCGGGATTTGGTGACCATCTCCGGCGTCATGTCGACGCCGATGACCCGACCTGCGTCCCCCACGGCCCTCCGCGCCAGAAAGCAGTCGAATCCCCCGCCGCTGCCGAGATCGAGAACGGTCTCGCCGGCTTGAAGGGAAGCGATGGCCTGCGGATTGCCGCACCCGAGCCCCATGTTCGCGCCTTCCGGGACGGACGTCGCCTCCTCCCGGGAATAACCCAAGGCAAGGCTGATATCGATCGCATTAAACGCATTCTGCGTTCCGCAGCACGATGGGGCCGAGCAGCCGCAACCGGCCTGCCCCGACACAGCCACCTTTCCGTAATTCTCTCGAACCGCGCCGCGAATCTCATCATTCCTTTGCTTGTTCACGTGAACCTCCTCTACAGAGCAATGTGGATGTGAACAATATCACTTGACAGGTGCAATCTGCTACTATATTTATCATTATAATGTTATCCAATATAAAGAATGCCAATAATAAAGGGGGCGTCTGATGAAACTCACGGAAGTCGGCTACTGGAAATCGCTGATCAACATCGGTTTCACCAAGATCCTGGTCCTGAAAACCCTGTCCAAGAAGCCTAACCATGGCTATGGGATTCTCAAGGAACTCGCATCCATAACCAGCGGCTGCTGCACGCCCACCCTGGGCACCATCTATCCCATCCTCAAGGAGTTGACGAAACAGGGTTATGCAGAGGTCGGCGAGGAGCCGCAACTCAAGGGTGCTCAAAAGCGGCAGGTCTATGCCCTGACCCCTCTGGGGGTGAAGGCCTATCGTGCGGCTCTCGACGCCTGGCGTTCTTCGATCCCTTACATTTACAAGGCCATCGAAGGCGGGAAAGCCATTTCCATAGAGGATGCGAAACGGCGCCTTGCCGGAAAATAGTCATTCATTCCAATTTAGAGGAGGCATTATCCATGTTCGAGTTGAATAATTTTGTCGTCGCCGGCCGGTTCTTCCTGGTGATTGCCGGCGAGCTGATTCTGATTTTCGTGGCGGTCTCCTTTCTCATCGGGCTTTTGACGGAATATCTCCCCCCGTCCCGGATCCGGGATTATCTCTCCGACAAGCTGACCTGGGTGCAGTACCTCCTGGGCGTCGGTCTGGGGGCCGTTACACCTTTTTGCTCCTGCTCCACCGTTCCGATCACGGCCGGTCTGCTCAAGGGTGGTGTCCCCTTTGGCCCGGTCATGGCTTTTCTCTTCTCCTCGCCGGTCCTGAACCCGGTCATCATCGCGCTGCTGCTTTCGCTTTTCGGCGTCAAGGTAACGGTCTTCTATGTGGTCGTCACCTTCTTCGGCTCCATGGTGACGGCGGCCCTGCTTTCGAGACTGGGGATGGTCGACCAGGTGAAGCCGCTGATCGGCCTGGAGGCCTCCTGCTGCGATCAGAAGGCCAAGCCGGAGCACGGCCCCGCGAAAGCGGTCGCCGCGGCCGGCTGCTGCTCTTCCGGCGAAGCTTCGCCCGTGACGATGATCACGCTGCCGTCTTTTCCGGCCGACGGCGGATGCTGTTCCGGGGAAGCAGGAACGACTGCCAATTTGGTGGCCCCATCGTCCTGTTGCGCCGTCAACTTCGACGCGACCGGAGCCGAAGGCGCGGTCCGGGTTCCTTTTAAGGAAAAGATGAAAAGGGCGTCCCTGTCCGCCGTCGCGACGTTCAAGGGGGTCTTCTGGTATCTCCTCCTCGGCGCCGCCATCGGAGCCTTTATCTATGGATTTTTCCCGCAGGACCTTGTCGTGAAAATGGCGGGACCGGGCAACCCCTGGTCCATTCCGGTCGCGGCACTGATCGGAGTGCCCATGTACATCCGGGCGGAAACCATCATCCCGATCAGCGCCGCCCTCGTTGGAAAGGGAATGGGTCTGGGAACGGTTCTGGCCCTCATCATCGGCGGGGCGGGGGCGAGCATCCCGGAGATCATCATCCTCGGCTCCATGTTCAAAAAGAAGCTGATCGCCGCCTTCATTCTGAACGTTTTCCTCGTGGCCATCGTAGCCGGTTATCTGGTGGATCTGTTCATCTATTGACAATCCTACGGCAGCCGATTTTCGTGTCGTTTTTGCAGCCTTCCATAAAACAACATTGTTGTTGACAAGTTATTTTGGATCATCTATCGGTTTCCGTGTGAAGCATGTCGAGCAAAAAGGGAACGGCTTGAATGATTTCGACCTCGACGATCGGATCGCGTTGGTCCGCATCTTCGATCTGCATGAGATTGCCGAAACGATTCCGGATGCCGACCGGCCGATGAGATCCTGATGGAGACGCCGAAGTACGCCATATTTCTGTTTCTCTCGGTCAGCCACGTCCTGAAGGCGGAAAAGATCCTCAAGGCCGCGGGCATCGCAAACAAGCTGATCCCGGTCCCGCGGGATATCGGTACGGACTGCGGTGTTTGTCTGCGCGTGGAGGCGGAACGGAAGGACGCCGTGACGGATGCGCTGCGGGGGGGCGTGCCATGGGAGAGGACGGTTCTGCTGTGAACACCGATGACAGGAAATCCATGAACCGCTTTCTACTCTTTTTTGCCGCGGTGCTCCTGCTTGGCGCCGTCATTTTCTTTTTCTTTTTTCCGCAAGAACTGGGAGACGATGTCGACAGGGCGGTGGGCGAGGGTCTGGGACCGATCGGTCTCTCCCTGTTGGTTTTCGTCTATGCGCGGACGGCATTCAAGCTGCTCGTCCGCAGGGATTCTTTCTGGAAACGCCTCGAACCGTTCAACATCGATTACGAGCGAATCAAGACATTATCCGGCAAGATTTTATTTTACCTGAACAAGAGTCACCCCTATTTCGGGATAGCGGCCATTGCCGTCATCTATTTTCATTGTTACTTCATCTCCCGTTTTTACAACCTCCTGCCGCTTCGTATTGTCCTGGCCCTGCTCGCCTGGCAGGGTGTCTGGGGATTGGTGTTGAAAACGCGGACGGCCCCGGCATTCCTGAAAAGGAAGGGACACCTCTTTCATTCCCAATTGATCACGGGATTGCTGATCTTGATCTTTGCCGGTCTCGGCCATTTTCTGCTGATGAATTAACGGCGGCCTGCAAATTTTTATAGCATTCAACTGCGAAGCTTGGTATATTCTTGCACAAGTTTTACACGTTCGAAAAAACAGGGCCGGAATGGATCTTGAATGAACCAGCAAGACGGAAGGAGGAAACAGCGTATGGTCTCGGCAAATCACCTTAAAGAGTTTGCGTTCTTCGCGGGATTCAGTGATCAGGAACTGGGGAAATTGACCGCGCTCGCGTCTGAAGAAATCTTCGAGGCCGGAACCCAGATGTATAAAAACGGGGACCCGGCGCGGGGACTTTTCCTGGTTCAGGAGGGTAAGGTCGTCCTGGTCATGGACAGCTACCTGGGTCCGCACAGGCCCCCAATGCAGGTGACGGTGGATGTCATTACAAAAGGGGAGTCGATGGGTTGGTCGGCTGTCGTAGAACCCTATATCTACACGCTGGGGGCGCTTTGCATCGACCGGGCCAAGCTCATTTGTTTCGATGCGCCGGGACTCCGAAAACTCATGGATGAGGATACGTGTCTCGGATACCGGATCATGAAGGCCACCGCCCGGGTCATCGCCAATCGCCTCAACCATACGCGGATCATTTTGGTCGGTGAACGCGGACTGTCGACATTGACCGAATATTGATCTGTTGGCGGATATCGCCGAAAATATTGACATGGAGGTTTTAAAAAAAATGGCTGATTGCAACCTGAAGGACTCGGAATCCATTATAGAGCGGGCCATCCGGAACGAGGAGGAGGCCTATGAATTTTACATGGATCTCTCCGGCAAAGTCGAAGACCGGGACGCGAAGGATACGCTTCTGTTCATGGCTCGGGAAGAAAAGGGGCACAAGGAGTACCTGCTCAAATACCGCCAGTCCGGCTTTGCCGGTCCGTCGAAGCCGGTGATTGACTACAAGGTCGCGGAGAACCTCGTCAAACCGGACATTCAGAAGGATATCGACAGCAAGGATGTCTATCTCATTGCGGCCAACCGCGAACTCAACGCGCACAATTTCTACAAGGGGCTGGCCGAGCTCCACCCGGCGGGCGACATCCGGGAGATGCTGCTGCGCATGGCGACGGAGGAACTCAAGCACAAAGAGAAGTTTGAATACCTCTACGCCAACACCGCCTTCACCCAGACGGCCGGGGGATAGAGAAAGAGAGGGGACGGATGGA
>JAQTRB010000179.1 GCA_028712015.1 Syntrophales bacterium | reverse complement strand
CCGGCGTAGGCAAGGTCGGCTTCATGCCCAACTTTATACACAAGAAGGGGAACGTGGGCGTCATCTCCCGCAGCGGGACGCTGACCTACGAGATGATCTGGCAATTGACCGAACTCGGGATCGGCCAGTCCACCTCGATCGGCATCGGCGGGGATCCGATCGTCGGCGTCGGCTTCATCGATCTGCTGGAGCTCTACGAGAAAGATCCCGAAACCGAGGCGATCGTGATGATCGGCGAGATCGGTGGGACGGCGGAAGAGGAGGCGGCGGAGTTCATCCGGGGAAATGTGACGAAACCGGTGGTCTCCTTCATCGCCGGCCGGACCGCGCCTCCGGGGCGGCGGATGGGTCACGCCGGCGCGATCATCTCCGGCGGAAAGGGCACGGCCGCCGAGAAATTCCAGGCCCTCGAACGGGCGGGTGTTCTGGTGGAAAGGAATCCTGCCGAGATCGGCCGGCGCGTGCGGGAGGTGTTGAACACGGACGTCGAAAAATAAATCCGGGCAGGGGATTCCCGCTTGACAGACCGGAAATTCCCTGTTAGAAACCCATGGAAAGTGCCATGATCCGTCCGGGTCGGAAGCGGCGCGCACGTTGTGCCGTACGAAGCCGTTATGGTCCTGAAATCAGACAGGGGGGCGTATGTTCATCTGGCTTTTTCACCGCATCAGCGGCGTGACCCTGATCATTCTGTTCGGCATCAAGATCCTCACCAGCTACTTTCTCTTTACCAAAGACCAGAAGCCCGACTGGGCGCTCAGCCTGCACCGGCACCCCGTGCTGGATGTCCTCATACTGGTCTTATTCACCTTTCACAGCATCTACGGCCTTAGAACCGTGGCCATCGACCTGGGCTACCGCAAGGAGAAGCTGTTGTTCTGGGTGGCGAACATCGCCGCGGGCATCATATCCGTCGCGCTGATCATTCTCTATTTCCGCTTTTCATAGGACGCGGGCATGCTGAATCACGATATCCTCATTGTCGGCGGCGGTCTTACGGGGCTTCGGGCGGCCGTCGGCCTGTGCGACCGTTTCAACGTGGGGCTGATCTCCAAGGTCTATCCGACGCGCTCCCATTCGATCGCCGCACAGGGGGGAATCAACGCGGCCCTGACCAACAACCCCGACAGCCGGGACGATTCCTGGGAAAAACACACCTACGACACGATCAAGGGAAGCGATTTTCTGGCCGACCAGGACGCCGTCGAGATCATGTGCAAGGAGGCCATCAAGATCGTTTATGAGATGGAGCACTGGGGATGCCCCTTCAGCCGCTTCCCCGACGGCACCATCGCCCAGCGCCCCTTCGGCGGCGCCGGCTATCCGCGGACCTGCTATTCCGCCGACATTACCGGCCATGTGCTGCTCAACACGCTGTATGAACGGGCCGTAGCCAAGGGGGTCAAGATCTATCCCGAATGGTTCGTGGCCGCGCTGTGCATCGAAGAGGACCGCTGTCACGGCGTTGTCGCGCTGGATCTGACCCGGGGCGAGCTCATCCCGGTCGCCGCCGATGCCACCTTCTTCGGAACCGGCGGATACGGGCGGGTCTATCAGCACTCCACCAACGCGCTGATCAACACGGGCGGCGGCATCGGGATGGCCTATGCGGCGGGCGCCCCGCTGAAGGACATGGAGTTCGTCCAGTTTCATCCCACATCGCTGATCGGCACCAACATCCTGATGACGGAGGGTTGCCGGGGTGAGGGCGGATTCCTGTTCAACAACCAGCATGAACGCTTCATGCAGCGTTATGTTCCCTCGGCCATGGAACTGGCGCCCCGCGACATCGTTTCCCGATGCATCCAGACAGAGATCAACGAGGGACGCGGCTTCGATCACCCGCTGGGGAAATACATCCAGCTCGACATCCGCCATCTGGGGGAAAAGAAGATTCTGGAGCGGCTTCCCGGCATCCGGAACATCTGCATCGACTTCATCGGCATCGACCCCGTCCTGGAACCGATCCCGATCATGCCTTGCCAGCACTACTCGATGGGGGGAATCGACGTCAACGAACGGTGCGCTTCCGACATCCGCGGCTTCTATGCCGGCGGCGAATGCGCTTGCGTCAGCGTCCACGGCGCCAACCGCCTTGGCGGCAACTCGCTGCTGGACACGATCGTCTTCGGCAAGGTGGCGTCGCGAACGATCGCCGAGGATCTGCCCCACCTCGCCCCGCCGGATGAAAAACCCCTCATGCGGTTGAAGGAGGAGGTCGAAAAAAAGATCCGGCGTCTGACCGAACCCGGGCGGGAGAAACCCTACCGGATCCATGCGGACCTCGGCGCCGTCATGAACGAGAAGGTGGGCATTTTCCGGACCCGCGGGGAACTGGAGCAAGCCCTGGAAACCGTGATCGGGATCAAGAAACGCTATCGGGATGTCGGCGTCTCCTCGCCGGCCCGGCACATGAATTATGAGCTGACCGGCGCGCTGGAACTGGAATACATGCTGGAGGTTTCCCATACGATCATCCTCGGGGCGCTGCTGAGGGAGGAGAGCCGGGGCGCCCACTTCCGGACCGATTTTTCGACCCGGAACGACCGCGACTGGCTCAAACACACCATCGCCAGGCGAGGGGCGGACGGCGCGCCCGTGATCTCCTTCAAGGATGTGGTGATTACACGGTATCAGCCGGTCGAGAGAAAGTATTGACGACTGCGGAACACGGATTGCGGGGGAACGAACATTGATCAGGGAGAGCGCCTACACATTTAAAATCCTCCGGTACGACGCAAGGGAACCGGGAAACGGTCCGCGCTTCTCCAGCTACCGGATCCGGGTCATTCCGGGACTGACGGTGCTGGCGGTGCTGCTCCGGATCCGGGACGAGATCGACGGGACCCTCTCCTTCCGCTCCTCCTGCCGTTCGGCCGTCTGCGGTTCCTGCGCAATGGTGATCAACGGCAAGATCGACCTCGCCTGCCGGACGCAGGTGGCCGCCTTCGACACCGACACGATCATCCTGGAACCCTTGCCCAATTTCGAGGTGATCCGGGATCTGGTCGTCGACATGACCCCGTTCTGGCGAATGTACGACAAGATCAGCCCCTATCTGATCCGACAGTCACCGGACCCGGAGAAGGAGATTCCGCAGAGCGAGGCGGAACGCGCGAGGATCGACCAGTACGTCAACTGCATCCTCTGCGCCTGCTGTTACGGGGCCTGCCCGGTCCCCTCGCGGGAGGCGGATTATATCGGCCCGGCGGCGGCGGCCAAGCTGGAGCGGTTCGTGCTGGATTCCCGGGATGAGCGGCCCGCGGGTGCGCTTGAGGTCGTCGACGACGAGAAGGGGGTGTGGGCCTGCGACACGGTGTTCCGCTGCATCGACGCCTGTCCGAAGGATGTTCGGCCCACCGACGCCGTCGTCGGCCTGCGCAAGACCTTGGTGAAAGGACGATTCAAAAGGTTGTTTCCGGGAGGGGAAAAATGAAACTCAAATATTCCCTCATTACGCGAAGAACGTTTCTCAATACGCTGCTGTTCGGCTGGGTCGCCGCTTTCTTTTCCGGAACTTTCTACGCGCTGATGAAATTCGCCTTTCCCACGCTGGGCAAGGAACCGGACTTTGTCGTTTTCGATAAAAAGGATTTTACGAACCTCCCCAAAAATTCGATCAAGCGCTTCCCGTGGGGCGGCACGGTGGGACTCTATTTCACCAAGGCCGACGGCAGCATTCTGGCTTTGAAGGGCGTCTGCACCCATATGGAATGCAACGTGGACTACAAGCCGGGCGAAAAACGCTTCTACTGCGCCTGCCACCAGGGATGGTTCGACGAAAACGGCAAGAACATTTCGGGACCGCCGCCCAAACCGCTGGAGACCTTCGTCGTCACCCGGGAGGGTGAAAAGCTGATCATCGCCAAGAAGGGGGTCAAGGTTGAACTGCCCAAGGCTTAAAGACTGGTTCGAAGAACGCTACGACTGGAAGGGGATCAAACGGCTTGCCAAAGAGAAGCTCGTCCCCGAACATCGTTACGACCTCTGGTACTATACCGGCGGGATCACGCTCTTTCTGTTCATTCTCCAGTTCCTGACCGGGATGCTGATGGCCCTCTATTACATCCCCCATATCCAGTTCGCCTACGAGAGCATCATCGAGATCGTCACGAAGCTGAACATGGGTTGGTTCTTTCGCTCGCTCCACCACTGGGGAGCGCAGTTGGCCATCGTCTTTCTGTTTATCCACCTCTTCGGCACGCTGCTGCTGAAGTCCTACCGCAAACCGCGGGAAATGGTCTGGGTGACGGGATTCATCCTGCTGGGCATCTCGATCTTTTTCGGTCTGAGCGGCTACCTGCTGCTCTGGG
>JAQTRB010000178.1 GCA_028712015.1 Syntrophales bacterium | reverse complement strand
GTCGCCGACACGATGAACACCGTGATCGAAAAAACGGGCGAGGTCTACCTGGTCAACCGAAACGGCTATTTCATCTCCTCGTCGCGCTTCGGTGTGGAAATCCTCAAGGACAAGATCCCGTCTTCGCCGCAAAGAACCGGGGAGCCGATCGCAGGGATCGACGAGCCGATCGACTATCGGGGGAAAAGAGTTCTGCACGCCTACAAGCGAATCGATGACTTCAACTGGTACGTCATTGCCGAACAGGATCGGGAAGAAGCGCTCTCTGAGCTTTATCAATTCCGAAAAATAATCTTCCTCTACATGGCCGTTACGATTCTGGCCGTCTTCGGCCTGGCCTACATCATTGCCACCCTTCTGGTCAACCACCTGAAGGCGAAATACCGGCGGGAGAAGGAACTCGAATTTCAGGTCACGCAGAAAGACAAACTGTCGGCGCTCGGGCTTCTTTCCGCGGGGCTGGCGCACGAACTCAACACGCCGCTTGCCAGTGCCCTGCTCTATACGCAGATGGCACAGGAAGAGCTTGAGGAAAACGACAAAGAGCTGATCCGCAAGAGGCTGGCCACGATCGAAGAAGTCATCAAGCACGGCAGCAGTGTCGTGAAAAACCTTCTGGAATACACCCGTCATACGCAGGACGGTGCGAAGACCACGAACATTTCCGAGACATTCGAAAAATTGCTGAACCTTGCCGAGCCGCACTGCGAGTCGAAAGCGATCAAGGTAACAAAGGAGATCGAGTCATCGATGCCCCCGGTCAAGGCCGAACCGGGCATCGTACAGGAGATCCTGACCAATCTCGTCACCAATGCGATCGCTGCAATGCCGCAGGGCGGTTCCCTGAAACTGACGGCCCGATATCTGCCGCTTTTGGAGAAGGTCCGAATCGACGTCGCCGATACGGGCAAAGGGATACCGCCTGATCTGTTGGGTCAGGTTTTCGATCCCTTCTTCACGACAAAGCCGCAGGGTGAAGGCACGGGTCTGGGACTCTTCGTCAGCCATGAGATGACCAGGAGGCTGGGCGGCGCAATGAAGGTGATCAGCTCAGAGGGAACCATACGGGGTCGGGGAGAAACGATATTTACCGTGGAGCTGCCCGTCGAGATCGAGGGGAGCGTCAGGGGGTGATCTCATGCAGGGATACAGGATTCTGATCGTCGAAGACGACCCGAAAATGAGGGATGCGCTGCAGCACATCATGCGTAAGGAAGGCTATGGGGTCGACGCCGTTGAAACAGGCGAAAGCTCACTGGAAAGGCTCAAAACAACCGATTACGAGCTGATCATATCGGACCTGAAGCTTCCGGGAATGGACGGCATGGATGTGTTGCGGGCGGCCAAGAAATACAAGCCCGATGTCGGCGTCATCGTCATTACCGCCTATGGCACCATCGACTCGGCGGTCGTGGCCATGAAATCAGGAGCGGAGGATTACATCACCAAGCCGTTCAACATCGAGCATATCCGCCTGGTCGTGAAAAAGGCCCTGGAAAAGCGGGAACTATCGACGCGCAATGCCCTTCTGGAGAGCCAGTTGCGCAGAAAGTACCGGTTCGAAAATATCATCGGCAACAGTGAAACGATGATTGCGGTCTACCGGATGATCGAACAAATCAAGGATTCCAAAACCACCGTGCTCCTCCGGGGCGAAACCGGCACCGGCAAGGAACTGGTCGCCCGGGCCATCCACTTCAACAGTGTACGGGCAGCCACTCCTTTCATCCCCCTCAATTGCGCCGCCCTGAGCGAAAACCTGGCCGGAAGCGAGCTCTTCGGTCATGTAAAAGGCTCCTTCACGGGGGCTCTCCGGGACAGACGCGGGATCTTTGAGATGGCCGAAGGCGGGACGATCTTCCTCGATGAGATCGGGGACATCGGCCTGGGGCTGCAGCAGGTATTCCTCCGGGTGCTGGAGGATGGCGAGATCCAGCCGGTCGGTTCCACGGAGAGGAAGAAGGTATCGGTCCGGATCATCGCCGCCACGAACCGGAATCTCGAACAGCTGGTCAGGGAGGAGAAGTTCCGGGAAGACCTCTATTACCGGATTAACGTGGTGGCCATCGATCTCCCGCCCCTTCGGGAGCGCCGGGAGGACATCGGCGTTCTGGCCCGCCATGTTCTCGACAAGTACACGGTGGAAAACGGCAAACCACTGCGCGTCGTCTCGCCGGAAGCGCTGGCGCTGCTCGAGGCCGCTTCATGGCCCGGAAATGTCCGGGAACTGGAGAATGTGATCGAGCGGGCGGTGCTCCTGGCGGATGGCGACGAAATCGAACCGGGCAATCTTCCCCGCCATCTTCAGCATGCGCCCCAGGCGGAGCCGGGCGGAAGCGAATCCGACGGTACGCTGGAGCGGGTGGGAAGGAATCACGTCATCGAAGTGCTCCGCTCAACGGAAGGGAATAAGGCCAAGGCCTCCGCAATCCTCGGCATCAACAGAACGACCCTGTGGCGCATGATGCAGAAGCTGAAGATCGAGGACGGGGAGTTCCTGCCGAAATAGCCCTTCAAAGTTGCAGACGGCAACGCCCGTTGCATTGTGCAATGCCTCTTCTCTCCCCACAAAAATCCCGTCGCCAACAATTTTATACAACATTCTAATGTTGTCCAATACTTGATTGTCCCACTCCCGAATCCATCCGGACTGGCATGCGATATGCTCTTACGGATCTGCGGATTCAAAAAATAAATGAAACCGGGAGATAGCCATGGGTAATGAAGGATTCGGAAATCTCAGGGAGTGGGGAAGCGTCCTGGAGAAGATGGAAACGCTTGCGAGGTCGGGAAAGCTCGGAGACCATCAGGAGGAATTGATCAGGGTGCTGCGTTACAACGACAACTGGCGGTTGCGCGAAGCGGCGCTGGCGGTCCTGCCGGTCATTCCCGCGCCGAAACCCGCCCTCATCGATGAAGCACTGAAAATCATGATGCGCGACGATCTTTACTACGACGTGCGAATTATTGCCGCCGACGCCCTGGGCAGAACCCTCAAGAAGGGTTCCCGGGCCAATCAGCGGGGTGGCGATAAGACGAAGGAGACCATCGACAGGGTCCTCGAAGGCATGAATCGCCTTCTCCGGGATCCCCAGCCTCCGATCCTCCACAGGGCGGTCCAGGAGTCCCTTGAAGGGATCGTAGAGGGGTAGCGTCCTTTTCAATGCCGAACCAATTTTTGAGCCTTGCTCAAGGGAAGGAGATACGGAAATGATCATCGGAGTACCGAAAGAAATCATGGCCCATGAGAACCGGGTGGCAGCCATACCGGAAACCGTCGCCAAGTTCGTGAAACTGGGTCTGGATGTGGTCGTCGAATCCAACGCCGGCGAGGGCGTCTATTACAGTGCCGACGATTACGCCAAAGCCGGCGCACGGATCGCACCGGACGCCGAGAGTGTCTACGGACAGGCCGACATTATCCTGAAGGTCAAAGAGCCTCTTTTCGACGAGCAACATGGCCGGCACGAGATCGACCTGCTGAGAGAAAAACAGACACTCATCACCTTTCTGCACCCGGCCGCGCCGGTCAACCACGTCATGGTCAAGACGCTCCGGGACAAGAAGATCACCACATTTTCGATGGACAGCATCCCTCGCATTTCACGGGCCCAGCGGATGGATGCCCTGACCTCCATGAGCACCCTGACCGGATACAAATCTTTCCTCATTGCCGCAAACCACTACCCCAAAATCATCCCCATGATCGGCACGGCCATCGGTATGATCAAGCCCGCCAATGTTCTGGTCATCGGAATCGGCGTTGTCGGCCTCCAGGCCATCGCAACGGCCAAGAGGCTGGGAGGGATCGTCAAGATCATCGATATCCGGCCGAATGCACGGCAGGAGGCGGAGAGCCTGGGTGCAAAGGTGGCGGGTTTTGAGGTCCCCGCGGAACTCGCCGTGGCTGCCGGCGGTTATGCAAAAGCCCTCCCCGAGGAATGGCTGATCCGGGAGCGAGAGGCGATTGCCGAGGCAGTGGCGAATGCCGACATCATCATTTTAAGCGCCCTGGTGCCCGGCGAAACGGCGCCGGTTCTGATCACCGAGTCGATGGTCGCCGCCATGAAGCCAGGCTCGGCCATTGTCGACGTTTCAATCGACCAAGGTGGTAACTGCGCCCTGACCGCACCCGGAGCCGAGACGGTCAAACACGGCGTTTACATCTGCGGCATCAAAAACATCCCGGGTTCCGTTCCGGTGCATTCCTCTTGGCTGTACGCAAACAACATGTACTATTATGTCGAGAATCTCCTCAAGAAGGGCGGCGGCCGGTTCGATTTTGACGATGAAATCGTCAAAAATTCGCTCATTACCCATGAGGGAATGATCGTCCATCAGGGAACGCTCAAGGC
>JAQTRB010000177.1 GCA_028712015.1 Syntrophales bacterium | reverse complement strand
CAATTTCCCGAACCTGCTTGGCCGTGACCGCTCCAACCTTATCCCGTTTCGGATCGCCGGAACCCTTGGCGATCTTAGCCGCCTGCTTCAGCAACACGGACGCGGGCGGCGTCTTGGTCACGAAGGTAAAGGAGCGGTCCGCATAAACCGTGATGACAACCGGTATGACCATCCCCTCCTGATTCTGCGTCATGGCGTTGTATGCCTTGCAGAACTCCATGATGTTGACGCCGTGCTGACCAAGAGCAGGGCCGATCGGCGGGGAAGGGGTCGCCTTTCCCGCCTTGATCTGAAGTTTGATGTTCGCGATAACCTTCTTAGCCATTTGGATCACCCTGATTCCGTCTGAATTTAACCAACCGCCCGGGCAAAGAGATACGGAGCATTGCCCACGAACCTTTTCTTCTTCTCCGATTACGTCTGTACGACCTGAATGAAGTCCAGTTCCACCGGCGTCGACCGTCCGAAAATACTCACAATAACCCGCAGTTTCCCCTTCTCCGGCTTTACCTCATCGACGCTTCCGTCAAAATTGGTGAAGGGACCGTCGATGATCCGCACATGATCCCCAACATCAAATTTAAATTTCGGTTTGGGTTTAAGAGTCCCTTCGTCGATCCGGGTCCGGAGAATCTCCACGTCCTTGTCGGGAATCGGCGAAGGCTTGTCCTTGCTGCCGATGAATCCGGTCACCTTCGGCGTGTCCTTTACGACGTGCCAGGTATCATCGTTCATTTCCATCCGGACCAAGATGTAGCCGGGGAAAAACTTCCGTTTCGATGTCTTTTTCTCGCCCGAAATCAGTTCGACAATGTCCTCTTCCGGGATTAAAATATCCGAAAAAAAGGCCTGTTTCCCCGCCGTCTCAATCCTCTCCTGGAGAGAGAGTTTCACCCGGTTCTCAAAACCGGAATAGGTATGAACGACGTACCACCGAAAAGCCATAATCTTAACCCAGCACCAGCTTGATGATCTTGGTCAACCCAAAATCGACGATCCCCAGAAAACCGGACACGATGATCACCACAATGATGACGACCGATGTGGAGGCAAGTGTCTGCTTCGGCGTCGGCCACGTTACCTTTTTGAGCTCAACTTTCGAACCGGCCAAAAACTGCTTCACCTTCTCTGCGATAACCTTGATCCTATCCATCCGGAAACCTCTGATTCCTTCGCACCCAATGCCGCCGAAAAAAATGGCAGGCCAGGAGGGACTTGAACCCCCAGCATCCGGATTTGGAGTCCGGCGCTCTATCCATTAGAGCTACTGGCCTGTCCGGTCGATCAAGGGCGGCCTTGCCTCTTACTTTGTTTCCCTATGAAGCTTATGGGACCGGCAGAACTTGCAGTACTTTTTCATCTCCAGTCGATTCTGCATGGTCCTCTTGTTCTTGGTCGTCGTGTAATTCCGTTGTTTACAATCCGTACAGGCCAAGGTAATGATATTTCTCATGATTAAATCACCAAACCTCAATGGAGCCCACGACCAGGATCGAACTGGTGACCTCATCCTTACCAAGGATGTGCTCTACCGACTGAGCTACGTGGGCTGGTTCCCTCTTCGCAAGCGCCGCTTTCCCCCGACACCGATCCCAGTCGGTCACGCATCCCTGGGAGGCATGCAGCCCCAATCCCTACAAAATGGAGCGGGAAACGGGATTCGAACCCGCGACCCTCAGCTTGGAAGGCTGACGCTCTAGCCCCTGAGCTACTCCCGCTTATGAACACTCATCCCGCGGATGTTCCGGACGGAATATTCCCGCTGTAAAAATGGTGGAGGGGGGAGGGTTCGAACCTCCGTAGGCTTCGCCGGCAGATTTACAGTCTGCTCCCTTTAACCACTCGGGAACCCCTCCATGACGTTTCTAATGACTAATGCTGGAGCTGGCGATGGGACTTGAACCCGCAACCTGCTGATTACAAATCAGCTGCTCTACCGATTGAGCTACGCCAGCGAATCTAACCAGCTAATATAAAAGAACATTACGGGATGTTTCCCTCAAAAACAACTCGAACGGAACCATCACGTCCTTCGTGAAACAAGCGACACTAATTTTTATGTCGCGGTTTGTCAAGATTTTTTTTGGGTGCAGACTATTTCAAACGCCAAACCATCCCGCCCGGCGTATCGGAAATCTCGACACCCATTTCCGCAAGCCTGTCCCGAATCCGATCAGCTTCTTCCCAACGCCCCTCTGTCCTCCGCATTTCCCTCTCCCGCATGAGAAGACGCGCTGCTTCACCGAGCTGCTCTTCCTCGAAATTCATAACCCCCAAGACCGAATCCAGCCTTTGGACGGTTTCCAGGATACGGTTTCGCTCCGATTCGCTGAACTGCCCACGCGACAGCGGCAAACCGACCCGACGGATAAAGCCGAACAGCGCAGCCAGCGCTCCGGAAACGTTGAAATCATCGTCCATGGCACCGGCAAATTCTTGTTTTACATCATAAATCATCTGATCGGTATCGGGATAACCGTTGCCCGGCGTAAAACGAATCAAGCGCTGAATGAACCCGTCCAGCTTCCTGACGGTATTCTTGGCGGTTTCCAGTGCCCCATACGAAAAATGAAGGGGTTTCCGGTAATGGGAACCAAGGAGAAAAAATCGGACCTCGCGGCCCCGATATCCCCTTTTATCCAGATCCTCCAGCGTGACCGCATTGCCGAGTGAGCGGGACATTTTTGCCCCTTCTACAAGGACAAGTTCGGTATGGAGCCAGTAGTTCGCCGGACGATTTCCCGTCGCCGCCCGGCCGATGGCCAGCACATTCTCGCAGTGGGGAAAAATCACGTCCGCGCCGCTTGCATGGATATCGAATGTCTCCCCCAGATATTTCATTGCCGCCGTCGCGCACTCCAGATGCCAACTCGGCCGCACATTTCCCCAGCGGGTCTTGAAATAGAATCCCTTTTTCAGCTCGCTCAGGGTGGACCGCTTCAGCAGCGTGAAGTCGGCCGGGCTGTCCTTTTCATAGTCGTCCAGATCGACCGTCCGCCCTGGTTCTCCTTTCTGATGAACCACATTGGACAGGCAGCCGTAGTCCGCAAGCTTCGAAATGTCAAAATAGACCGACCGCAGCTTCTCATAGGCAAATCCCTTCTGCACCAGTTTTTCGACGAGTTTCACCATCTCGTCGAAATGACCGCTCGCCCTGGGATATTCTTCATCGGGCCGCAGGTTCAATGCACGAAGCCCCTCGAGAAACACCGTCGCCCCTTTCTCCGTATAGGTCGCCAGGTCGACGTCTGCCTGTTCGGCCCCCCGAATGGAGCGGTCATCGAGATCGATGATGTTCATGACATGCTTGACCCGGAAGCCCTGGTATTCGAGATAGCGGCGAATCAGATCGGAGACGATGAAACGTCGGAAATTTCCGATATGCGGAACCTCATGCACGGTGGGTCCGCAGGAATGCATCAGGATTTCATCCGGTCGGAGCGGTTTGAAGGCCCCCTTCTCCTTTGTGATCGTGTTGTAGATTTTCAGGCTCGACTGTGTGCGGTCCGTGAAGAGATCCGTGCTGAGATACCGCTCTCCGCCGTCCGGGAAAATCGCCACGATGACGCCATCCTCCAATTCCCGCGCCATCTGCGCGGCGACATGCATGGCGGCTCCGGAACTCATCCCCACAAACAGGCCTTCCTCCCGCGCCAACCGGCGGGTCATTTCGAAGGCGTCTTCGTCGAGGATGTTGATTTTTTCATCCAGCCTGTTCCGGTCATAAATCCCCGGGCGATAGGATTCCTTCATGTTCTTCAAACCCTGAATGCGGTGTTGAAGATAGGGCTCCACCCCCACGATCCGAACGGCCGGATTGTATTCCTTCAGTCTCTTGGAGACCCCCATGGCCGTGCCGCTGGTGCCCAGGGTCGCAACGACCACGGTAACCCTGCCTTCCGTCTGCCGCCAGATCTCTTCGCCCGTTCCGTGATAATGGGCCCCGACATTGTCGACATTGTTGAACTGATCGGTGCAGAAATAGCGGTCGGGGTTTTCACGCATCAGGTTGTAGGCAACCTCGATGGCCCCGTCGGTACGCTGGTTCGCGGGCGTGAGAACCAATTCCGCCCCCAACGCTTTCAGAATGCGCTTCCGCTCCTCGCTTGCGGATTCCGGCATCGCCAGACAGAGCCCGTAGCCCTTGGACGCCGCCACCAACGCCAGGCCGATGCCCGTATTTCCACTGGTGGCTTCGAGAATCACCTTATCTTTCGTCAACTCTCCGCGACGTTCGGCCTGTTCGATCATATACGCGGCGACCCGGTCCTTGATCGAACCGCCGGGATTGAAATATTCGAGCTTGGCGAAGATCCGTATCCGGCTGTTGGGATTCAATCCGCGTATCTCAACAAGCGGCGTATCTCCGATAGCCTTGTCGATGCTTT
>JAQTRB010000176.1 GCA_028712015.1 Syntrophales bacterium | reverse complement strand
GTTGATCCCCGACTGCCGGGAAGCGCTGCGGAAAATCGCCGTCTATCTGCAGGATCAGCAGGCCGCCGCCGTCGGCGTGGCCAAGGCGGCCAAGCGTTTGTCCGCGGGAGAATAAAAGATGGAGCGGAACGGAACAGCTTCGAACCGCGGGGAACCGGCGCAAAGGAGGTCTTGATCTTGGCGATTGCAAAAATGATGCGGATCTTCATGGTGGGCGCTTCCGCCCACCGGGACGAGACGATGCGATTTCTGCAAGGCGCCGGCGTGATCCATCCGGAGCCCGTCGTTCCGCTGACCGGCGATCACGAGAAACAGGCTTCGGCGGCGCTGCTGCGCCTCCGGCGGCTCGGACAGATCGAACAGGCGGTCGGCCGTTACCGCAACCTCAAGGAAAATCTCCCCGTTGATTGTTCGGACGGGGATCTGGCCGAGAGGGCGGAGCGGATCCTCAGCGACCTGCAGGAACTGAAGATCCGGAAACAGGTCCTGGAGCGTCTGGAGGAAGACCTGGCCCCCTGGGGAGATTTCGAGCCCGAGCGGCTCCGGCTTCTCGAGGAACGGGGCGTTTATGTCCGCCGCTGGCGGATGGAACGCAAGAAGGCGGCGGACCTGATCGTTCCGGAAAACGTCTTTGCCGAAGTGGTTTCCGAGACGCAGGGGCTTCTGTTCTACACCGTCGCGACGGGCTCGCCCGTCGACATGGCCGGTGCGTCGCCGCTGCCCATCCCGGAGAAGCCGCTGTCCGACGTTCGCCGGGAAATCGGGCATCTCAATGAGGAGATCAAGACCCTCGCTGCGACCCTGGCCGGCATTGCGCTGCGGGCCGACGCGCTGAAGGCGCAGGTGACGGGTGCCCTCAACGAGGCCCGTTACCGGGAAACCATGGGGACCCTCCATGCCGAGGAGTATCTCTTCGGCCTCCAGGGCTGGGTGCCCGCCGACCGGGTGGAAGAGCTGATCGGGCAGATCAAGTCGCAGACATTCCCGCTCCAGGTCGAGGTCCGCGAGCCGCTGCCCGAGGAGGAACCGCCGGTGTTGCTGAAAAACAACTGGTTTATCCGGCGGATCGAACCGCTGCTGAAACTCTATGGCATTCCCAATTATCGGGAGTGGGATCCCTCCTATTTCTTCGCCCCTTTCATGATCCTCTTTTTCGGCATCTGTCTGAGCGACGCCGGCTACGGGCTTGTTTTCTTCCTGCTGTCGCTCTGGCTGGAAAAGAAGCTGGGGCCGAAGATCGATGGCCTGTCTCTGGTGATGAAGCTCTGCCAGGCCTTCGCCCTGGCGACGATGGCCGTCGGTTTGCTGACGGGGTCGATCTTCGGATACAACTTCGAAAACCGCGAGTGGATCCTCATCGACGTGGCCGTCGGCGTCGGCAATCCGATGATCTTCTTCTATCTGGCCCTGGGATTGGGGGTGTTGCAGCTCTCCATCGCCTACATCCTGGGCGCCGTCCAGGCCCCCAACTGGCAGGCGGGTTTGCAGAAGCTGGGGCTCATGGCCGTCCTCTGGGGCGGCGTGCTTCTGACCTGCCGGAACGTCTGGTTTGCCGCCCCCGAAGCGGCCCTGAACGTTCCCCTCTATTACGGAGGAATCGTCTGTCTGACCGTGGGCGTTCTGATCACATTGCTGTTTTCCTCGGAACACCGGAAATGGGGCGTTCGGCTGGGGATCGGTCTCTGGAGCGTCTATGGATTGACAAGCCTGATCGGAGACCTGCTTTCTTACGCCCGCCTGTTCGGTCTGGGGATCGCCACCAGCGCCATCGCGGCGGTGATGAACCAATTGGCGGGGATGATCTATCAGGCCGCGGGACCTTACCTGGGCTCCTTCTTCGGCATTCTGGTGATCATTCTGGGACACACCTTCAATCTGCTCCTCTCCCTGCTGGGGAGTACCGTTCATTCCGCCCGCCTCCACTTCGTCGAGGCGTTCAAAAACTTCTACCGGGGGGGCGGCACGGATTATCAACCATTTAAAATCGAAAGGGGTTAGCGTTATGGATGCAACGAGAAAAATGGGGATGATCTTTCTGGGGACCCTGGCTGTCGCCGCTTTGGCGGAGTATCTCTCGCCCGCCCTGGCGCAGGCGGCGGCAGACGCCCCGAAGGACTGGGGACCGCTCGTCGCGAAAATCGTCATGGGCCTGAGCCTTTCCTTGGCCCTGGCCGGCTCCGCCCTCGGCCTCTCCGTCAGCTTCCAATCGCTGTTGGGAGGCGGAGAAGAAAACTTTTACAAGAACATCGCCGTGGCCTTGATGCCATCCACCCAGGGCATCTACGGCATCGTCGTCTTCTTCACGAACATGGACGCCTTTGCGACCGATCCCTACACCGTCGCCGGCCGGGCGGCCACCGCGGGGCTGGCCATGTTCTTCAGCGCCTGGTATCAGGGGATCGTCTGCGCGGCGGGAATCAAGAGCATCCTGGAGGGCCGGAACACGCTGGCCAACGCTCTCGTCTCCGGGGCCATGCCGGAGACCTACGCCGTCTTCGCTTTGGTCATGACCTTCATCATGAAGTAGAATCCGAACCTTGCCCTGGAATGCCGGGGAGAATCATGACAATGTCCGGCCGTCCCGTCCAGACACGGCGGTTCCGCCGACGCCTTCGTTCAGGAGCATGATTTTCCACGGATGACCTGGCGCCATCCGGGATCGGTTGAAAAGCAAGGGGAAGCGGATTCTGAACACGCGGCAACGCCGCAACGCTCCTATGGAGAAGAGATGTCTCGCGCCCACGGATTTGCGCCCGTTGCAAACGCCGACGCCGTTGTGCTGGTGTTGGGAAGCATGCCCGGGAAGGCCTCTCTGGCGGCAGGCCAATACTATGCCCATCCGCGAAACGGTTTCTGGCCGATCATGGGAGAGCTTTTCGGGGCCCAGCCCGGCCTTCCCTATGAAAACAGGCTTCAAATGCTGAAGTCGTTTGGGATCGCGCTGTGGGACGTGCTTGCGTCATGCACCCGCAGCAGCAGCCTGGATTCCCATATCGAAGAGGGATCGATCATCCCGAACGATTTCGAGTCTTTTTTTCTTTGCCATCCAAACATCAATCGGGTATTTTTCAACGGAACCAAGGCGGAGCAGTGCTTCCGGAGGTATGTGCGTCCATCGCTCACGCGGCGCTCGTTTCAATATCAACGGTTGCCGTCCACAAGCCCGG
This sequence comes from Syntrophales bacterium, assembly GCA_028712015.1. GTDB lineage: Bacteria > Desulfobacterota > Syntrophia > Syntrophales > UBA5619 > UBA5619. The sequence continues at coordinate 1,235 of JAQTRB010000176.1, read as the reverse complement.
CCAACGCGGGGATGTCCTACGGGGAAAAGCTGAACGCATGGCGGATCGTGGGGCAACGGAACCTGTCACCTGTCGCCGATCCCGATCGGGAAGATCGATGATTCTCCATCCTCCGGGTTTTCCTCTGCTCGGATTAAAGGCTGATCTCGCTGTCGAAGCCCGGTGAAGGAGCGCATCCAACCAAAAGCATAATGATTGTCTCGGTGTGAATCTGATCCAGGCATAGGACCATTCATGCCGGCCCCGTAGAGAGCGGCGGGGGATCGATTGCGATCAGGGATGGCGGATCTCTCCTCCCGACCGGATGGATGCCGCCCGGGATGCTTCTGATCTACCTCTGCCATATTCTGTGTATCAGGGTAATAAAGAGAATTCCGAAGACGATCAAAAGAGAGGCCTTAATGAATCGCTGACCTTTCTTAATGGCCAAAATACTCCCCAAATATCCCCCGGCCAAATTGGCTATGGCGATCGGAATTCCGATACCGTAGAGAACCTTATCCGCCAAGGCGAAGGTGACGAAGGATCCCGCATTGGATGCCAGATTGAAGACCTTTGATATGGCGGAGGCGTTGATCAAGTGGAGTCCAAGGAATATATAGAAGCCGAAGATCAGGAATGTTCCGGTTCCGGGTCCGAAAAAACCATCATAAAAACCGACAATGGAACAAAGCAATGGCGTGTAGAGGTATCGATCCTTCTTTGAGAAGTCGGATATTGATTCTTTCAACCGTCTTTTGGGGAGGAATGTTACAATAACCGTGATCGGCAGCATCATCACGATGATCTTCGCCGTGGTGTTTTGATCAAAATAGAGGATGGCTTTTGTCCCGATCACGGAACCCATGACTGAAAACGCCAGTCCAAAACCAGCTATTTCCCAAATCACCTTTCCGTTTTTCATGAAATTGACCAACGCAGTGGAAGTTCCGAATATGGCTGCGAACTTGTTGGTGCCGAGAGCGACCTGCGGTGGAATTCCGGCGAGGAGCAATGAGGGGATTAAGATCAACCCTCCGCCTCCGGCAACGCTGTCGATAAATCCCGCTAAGAATGACAGGAGAGAGAGCAACAGGATAGTGATGGGATCCATTCGAGGCGGCTTTTTCTCCAATACGCGATTCACGGACGAAGACGTGTTCGCATAAAATCTTTTTATTGTCGCGGTTTACTGCCACCTGCCAAGCAGGTGCCTTAGAGCCAAAATCGGATGTCCGTAAATCATCCTCGGGCCG
>JAQTRB010000175.1 GCA_028712015.1 Syntrophales bacterium | reverse complement strand
GCCTGGACGACTTTCGACGAGAAGGAACGCGGCTCGCTGGAACAGGGAAAGATCGCCGACATGGTCATCCTGAACCGCAATCCGCTGACGATGAAGCCAAATGAACTCCTGGATCTGAAGGTTGAAAGTCTTTTTCTGAACGGAAAACCGTGTGAAAAAAACCAGGGGATCCTCGATCTGCTGGCAAAAGGCCTGCTGAAAGGCGGAAAAATATAGAGTAGATCACGGCCGTCAGAGATGAGAGAATTGCCTTTTTGAGGATCCTCTCTCCTGGAATATTTTCCATAACGCGACGGATTTCCGGCGGAAAAATCGTTTTTCCGCCTTTTTCATTTTTCTGCATTTTTCCCTTGACAAAGAGAAGCAACAAAGAAATAATTCCTTCACAGTAATAAAAATATGAAGGAATTGCTTCATGCCGATCCAAAGCCTTCTTGCCGACAAGCGGGTCCGGCTGACCGATGCCCAGAAAAAAGCGGCACGGTACATCATGGACCATTACGAGGAATCGATTTTCTCCACGGCCGCGAAGTTGGCGCGCATGGCGGGGGTCAGCGAGGCGACCATCGTGCGGCTTTCCCAGGTCCTCGGGTTCGACGGCTTTCCGAAATTCCAGAAGATGCTCCGCGCCAACCTGCAGGACCGGCTCACGACATTCACCCGTTTCGAACAGACCGTCAAGAGCGTGAATGCGGACGGCGACATTCTCTCGAAAGTCATGCGGGAGGACATCCGGAATCTCTCCGAAACGCTCCGGGACATCTCTCCCGAAACATTCCAGCAGGCCGTCACCGACATGGAGAACGCCAAACGCGTCTTCATCGTCGGACTTCGCGGGGCCCATGCGCCCGCGCTCGTGCTGGCCCTCTACCTGCGCTTCCTGGGGAAGCACGCTTCGGCGGTGATCCCGGGCTACGGAGACATCTGGAACAACCTGCACGGGTTGGGCGCAGGCGACCTGACCATCGGAATCAGCATCCCCAGGTACACGAAACTGACGATCGAGATCATGGAATATGCGAAGGAAAACGGCGCCCGCGTCGGCGTCATCACCGACTCCCTCATCTCTCCGCTCGCCCGAAACGCGGATTGGGTTCTTCCCGTCCACTCCCGACTCGATTCCTTCATCGAATCCTTCACCGCCGCCATGAGCCTGATCAACGCCCTTCTGACGGAATTGAGCGTCCGGAATCCGGAAGAGACCATGAAGACCCTGAAGGAAAGGGAACTCATCTGGCAGAAAAAAGGGATCTACGTTTTGCCCTACGCCGATTACAAAAAAGAACGAAAGAAAAGAAAAACATCCGAAACGGGGATTCAGCTTCCCTGAAGGACCATACCTTACGGAATAGGAGGATGTCATGCAATCGTTGAAGCGTCTTTTCAAACCCGCATCCGTCGCCGTGATCGGGGCCTCCGAGGTTCCCGGCAAGGCGGCCGAACGGAGGACGAGGAGCCTGATCCAGGGGGGATACCCCGGCAAGATCTTTCTCATCAACCCCAAACGGGACACGCTGTTCGGAAGAAAAGCCTACCCCTCGATCCTCGACATCGGGGAGGAGGTCGATCTGGTCATGGTCGTCGTCGCCCCGAAGCTCATCCCCCAGGCCGTCGCCGACAGCGTGAAGATGCGCGCCAAGGGGATCGTCATCATCACGGCGGGTCTCGGAGAAACCGGCGAGGAGGGCAAGCGGATCGAGGCGGAGATCCTCCGCATCGCAACCGAGGGAGGCACAAAGATCATCGGTCCCAATTGCTCCGGCCTCTTCAGCGCCGGCGGCGGGATGAACCTCCTGGGCGTTCCTCCGATCCAAAAGGGGCCCCTGGCCGTCATCGCCCAGAGCGGAAACATCATCGATTCGATCACCCACTACGCCGAGATGCGCGGGGTGGGACTGAGCCACATCATCTCCGCCGGCAACGCCATCGGCGTGAAGTTCCACGAATACATCGACTACCTGGGACAGGACGAGGGAACCAAAGCGATCCTGATGTACATGGAGGGGATCAAGGAGGGGGGAGAGATTGTCCGGGCCGCGCGGGAGGTCTCGAAGAAGAAGCCGATCGTGATCCTCAAGGTCGGGCGCAGCAAGGCGGGCGCGCGCGCCGCCGCCTCCCATACGGGGTCCCTGGCCGCCGATGACGCCGTGGTCGACGCGGCCTTCCGGCAGGCGGGAATCGTCCGGGTCACCAACGTGGACGAGATGTTCGATGTCGCGATGTCCTTCGCCAACATGCCGCTGCCGAAGGGCAACCGCGTGGCGATCGTCTCCGAGGGCGGCGGGGACAATTCGGTCGCCGCGGATAACGCCGAGCATTTCGGCCTGGAGGTTCCGGTTCTGCCCCAGGCGACGCAGGAGAAGATCCGCCCGTTCCTGCTGGCGGGAATGCCCGCCTCGAATCCGATCGATTACGGTGGAACCGCGGAGGAGAACCCCGATATGATCAACAAGGTCGTCGAGGCCCTCATGGAGGAACCGGAGATCGATGCGGTCTACGTGACGGGCTTTTTCGGCGGATTCAAGGAGATCATCGCCCCTCACGTGGGGGAGCTGGAGGAGAAGACCTCGCAGGAGCTGGTCCGCCTGATGCGTCACTACGGAAAACCGATCGCCGTTCATACCTCGTTTGCCCAGGCCCCCTTTCCCTCCATGCGGATCCTCGCCGAAAACGGGGTGCTGCTGACCCCCTCCTCGGATCGCGCGGCGCAGTGTCTGGCCTACATGGCCAAATTCTCCTCCCGGCGGGAAAAGCTGAATCTGGCAAAACCGCTGCCGGCCGTTCCGGCCGATGTGGATAAGGCCCGGACCTTGATTCAGGCGGTCAAGCATGAAGGTAGAAAAAATCTACTGGAGACGGAGGCCCGGGAACTCCTCTCTCTTTACGGTGTCTCCCTTCCTTCGGCCAAGCTGGCCAAGACAGCCGATGAGGCCGTCGCGGCCGCGGCGGCCTTGGGCTTCCCCGTCGCGCTGAAGATCGTCTCGCCCGAGATCCTCCACAAGTCCGACGCGGGCGGAATCCTGCTGAACCTGGCGGACGAGACCGGCGTCCGCGAGGGCTTCGCGAAGATCGTCGCCAACGCCTCCCGGGTCAGCGACAACGGAAAGATTCTGGGCGTCCTGGTCGCGCCGATGGCGAAGAAGGGTCAGGAGTGCATCATCGGCATGATCCGGAATCCGCAGTTCGGCGCCGTGGTGATGTTCGGTCTCGGCGGGATCTTCGTGGAAGTCTTGAAGGACGTCTCCTTCCGGGTCGCCCCGCTGTCCGATCTGGATCTCGAGGAGATGATCCATGAAATCAAGGGATATCCCCTGCTGGGGGGCGTCCGCGGTCAGAAGCCGAAGGATGCGGCCATCCTCAAGGATGTTCTCCGGAAGGTCGCGCAGATGGCTGTGGATCATCCGGAAATCCTGGAGGTGGATATCAATCCGATCATCGTTCATGAACAGGGGGCGTCCGTCGTCGACGCCCGGGTCATCATCGCCTAAGGAGGATCGCCATGACGTTTGAATGCATCATCTACGAGAAAAAGGAAGGGGTGGCCGTGATCACGCTGAATCGCCCCCAGGTATTGAATGCCATGAACAAGAGGCTCTGGCTCGATATCGAGCAGGCCCTCGCCGACGCGCGGCAGGATGAGGCGATCCGCGTCCTCGTCTTCACCGGGACGGGACGGGCCTTTTCCACCGGCGCCGATCTGAAGGATTCCAAGGGACGGTCGCTCAAAGCCTACCGGGATTACCTGGTCCACCTGCAGGAGATCTCCCGCCAGATCATCCGTTATCCCAAACCGACCATCGCCGCCGTGAACGGCTTTGCGCTGGGAAGCGGTTACGAGCTGGCGCTGGCCTGCGACATCCGGATCGCCGCGGAAGGGGCGAAGTTCGGCTCCCCCGAGGCGCGGGTCTCCTCTTCCGTGACCGGCGGCGCGATGCGCCTGGTTCAGGACCTCGTCGGGCCGGGAAAGGCTCGGGAACTGCTGTTTACCTGCGAGTATATCGACGGGAAAGAGGCGGAGCGGATCGGTTTGGTCAACAAGGCCGTTCCCGCCGAGGCGCTGATGGAGGAGGCAATGGCGATGGCCAAGAAGATCGCCGCCAATTCACTTTTCTCGATCAACTTGATCAAGAAGGGGCTGAACATGGCCTCCGAGGTCAGCCTGGAGGCGCTGATGGACTATGAGGTCGAGGCCTGTCTGGCGACCGTGTCGGCGCCGGAGCGATTAGAGAAGTTGGAGGAGTTCGCCGATCGAAAGAAGTAGCCGGGGAGGACCACATCCCGGGAAGACCTATACCCGGGATCGGTTTTTCAATGTAAAGCAACGAATCACAGCAAAGGAGGGTAAGACAATGAGACGTTCATGGACAGTGTTGTTGGCGGTCAGTCTGGCGTTTTGTCTGGC
>JAQTRB010000174.1 GCA_028712015.1 Syntrophales bacterium | reverse complement strand
GAGGTTAGAGGTTAGAGGTGATGGGTCAGGGGTCAGAGGTGAGAGGTTGCAATATTCTTTTCAAGGAGATTTTCTTTCTCTACCACTTTACCACTCTAACGCTCTACCCCCTTGCCTCTTTCGTTTCCTGTCGGGCCATCGCCTTTTTTCGTAATCCTGGAGGCATCTTCTCGATGGCATAGCGCAGGGCGGTCCGCGGCATGGCCGATCTGTTGCGCATCACGTAGGCGGATCAGGCCTTGAATCGACCGGTCGATCATTGACCGCGCTCACAAATAAAACCGTCATTCCAAAAACTGCCCCAATGCCCCTGATATCACCCTTGTTGTGCGAGCAGTCTGGTCTCGATCTTCAGTAGTTCGTCATGCAGGATCCAGGAGATCCTGCCGGGGAGCAAGCGGTTCTTTTTGCCTTCCAGGCTCATCTTGCGGTCGAAGGAATGGCTCAGCAGCACGTCGTCGTTCCGCGAATCCACGATTTCTATATCCAGCGCCAGGCGGGCGTGCCACTTCCTTGCGACCCGGATCTTTTCGATCGCCTCGACCCGGATCTTCATCGTCCAATCGGGTTCGACGGCATCTTCGTATGTCGCGATCCTGCTGAAAAACGCCCTCTGCTTCCAGAAGCGGACCACGGCGTCCTGGATCAATTCTTCCGGGTTTTTCGACCAGGCGGCATAAGCGGCGTACTTCACCCGGAAGGGCGATTCCCGGGAAACGATCCGGGAGTCGAGATAGGTCTGGTTGATCCCGACGCCTTCGACCCGCAGGGTCTTGCCAATTTGCCCATGTCCCCGGGATTCCGGGACCTCCGTCTGCAGATCGAAATAATGGGGCCCGCTGCAGGCGCATAGAAACAGCAGCAGGCCTGCCCACGGAAGAAACCTGGATTTCCGCACCGGCATTCCACCCTCCTTGACCGGGGACGATCTTGCATCATGTGCAATATACGCGCCGGACTCAAGTCATCTCGCCAACCGGGACGATAAAGCAATTATGGCCGGGGATCACGTCTGGGGATTTCCCGGTCAGGGCTTCAGGATGTCGCCCTCCTTGGCCCCGCTGACCTGCTCCTTGGTCACGCTGAATCCCGACGCCTGGAGAAAGGCGTGGAAGCAGTCGGGCCCGGACCCCGAATAGCCGAACTGGAAAATGAAATTGCCCGGCAGGGTGATGGTCTGTTTCTCGAATGCCAGGACGATACGGCTGGGGCTCTTCGACTCCAGGCGCGCCTCCAGCAGCCGGCCGCACTGCGCGCGCAGGTCGGCGGCGATCTTTCTACCTTCCGCTTCATAAGCCATTCGTTTTCCTCCTTGCCGGCATGATGGTACTCCCGAACCGGAAATAATGAAAGCCCCGATCCCGGGCCTCCCGGCATCCACCTTTCCCTCCGCTTCCCGCTTTTCCCACTCTCTCTTCCCTCCTTCTTCCCTCTCTCTTCCCTGTGCCTTCCCTGGGACCTCCCTGTTATCTCGCCGCTTTTCGCACGTATTCACCAGTGGATGCTGATCCGGATTCGAGGAGGACGACGATGAAGAAAGCGCTGTTCGCGTTGTTGCTGGCCCTGCTGGGCCTGCCGTCCACGAACGTGCTCCTGGTCAAGTTCACCTATAATTTCAATCTATAGAAATGCAGGGAAGAATGAGGGAAGAGCCAGGGAAAGACAGAGGGAAGACAAAGAGGGAAAAGAATAGATGACCAAGGGGACGATTCTTTTATTCTTGACATTATTCGTCCCACAAGGGAAACGCAAGGCGCGCCCGGCGGAAAATGCATCCCATGATGGAAAACTCCCTCATCGGTCCTTCTCGGCAATCTCATGACATTGGCTTAACCAATCAAATACAAGAATACAAAAACCTTGCCCCTTGGCTACCCTGGCTAACTTCCCCGTTTCTGATTTCCCAAGACAGGCCCGGGAACGACATCCGGGGTCATGCCGCGGGGATTTCCGCATCCGGCTTCACGGTGTCCGGGAGCGCAATTTTCTCTTTCCGCAGCATCCCGTCCGCAGTGACGATTCCCTTCTCGCCCGCGGCCAGGGAGATGGATTGCCCGGTTTCAAGGATGGTGACATTCACCTCGCCTTCCATGACGGTTACGTCCAGGCCGCCATCCGCGCGCGCCTCGCAGTCAAAACGTGTTCCCCGCACAGATGTGACCGCAGTAACTCTCGGCCCCCTCATTTTCCACTCCATCCATCTTTTCCCTTCCTTGAAGGCGGCCTTGATTTCCGCCTTGTCCGCTCCAGCAATCGTGCGCAGGTCGTCCCAGTAACGGGAAATGACCCCGGCCATCCGGTCGGCAAAGGCTTCGGCTCGCTCAACCGCCCCCTGGACCTTGCCTCCAATCTGCTCCAGGACCTGCCGGGTGGATGAATCCTCGGCCAGCACGATCTCCGTGCCGGGTCCGGCAACGGCAACGCCCCGGCCGTCCAGCACTTTGAGCTCCGCACGGCCGTCTTCGACCCGCAGCCGGTCGCCTTTCTCCAGGAAGACTTCCGTCACCCCGGCCTCACGGCCGTCGGCTTTCGTGACGCTCACCTTCCCCGATCGCGCCGTCAGCATCCCCCGGACCCCGGAAGCGGCGTCGGCACCCTGTTCCAGCAGGCCGCGGATCGCGGCTGCCGCCGCATCGGACCGGGCCTTCGTGAACTGCCATTTCTTCCGCGCCAGCTCGTTCACGCGCTGCGCGGCGACGGCCTTCTCCCACGCCTGCCTGGCGACGGCCTCGGCCTGGCGCGCTTCCGGATCGCTTCGCTGCCGGGCCAGGGCGATGATCTTCTGCGTCCGCCCGATCGACGCTTCGTTTTTTGCGATCTCGCCATCGAGGCGCGCGATCTCCGCCGCGGCGCGATCCTGCATCTCCCGTTCCTGGGCGTACTCGGACAGCAGCAGCATGCGCCCGTCGGCGGAAAGGGCTGGCGCAAACAGCATGAATGACACCCAAAACAATAGAATTACTGGAGCTGCCGGGGCCGTCACAATTCTCATTTCCCGCCCTCCTTCAGCATCCCCCACTGGCAAATCTTGTCATTTGCCGCCCGAGCATCATCCGCATTCGCCGCCAGTTCGAGATATATCTGCATAGAATCAATGGCAAAGCCGTAGTGAACAGCAAGTTTGTCCTGCTCGGCATGTGCGGCATGGATCAGTGCCAGATTGAAGTGCAACTGCGGGATGTATGGCGCGATTTCGATTGCAGATCCGAATTCCTTTTCAGCATCAAAGAACTTTCCGGCTTTCAAAAGCACGTCGGCGCGGATCGCATGCTCCTTTGCTTTCGCAGGCAATCTGGGAGTGACCGGCATCTTCGCCAGGATCCGCGCCATGGCGCTTCGGAGTTCCCTGCACTCCTCGGACGCTTGGTAGCTCTCCTTTTTGACGATCCCATAGGCCTTCCCTAACTCGGCCAACGCAGCCAGATACCGGCCCGCTTTCTCCAGTTCCCCCGCACGCGCGTAGTAAGCACCCCCCAATTTGCCCATTCGCGCCCTTTCTTCCAGGCGGGCCGCTTCTTCCTTCCTGCCCATGCGCTCGAAGTCATGCGCGAAGTTGGATAAGTAGCGCGACATGGCCGGTCCCTTCGCCTCGAAGTGCCTGTCGATAATCGCAGCCGCCAGCTTGAAAATGGACTCCACCTGGCCGTATTTGTTCTGCTCGATATAAAGATCGGCGAGTCGGCCTAACACCCCCAGCAATTTGTCGCTATCGGCACCGTAAAGCTGCTTCTCGACCTCCAGCACGCGTTTATAAAGACTTTCCGCCTCGGCATATTTCCCGATGCGCGGCATGGCGTGGTGGTCCGCCAAGCTCCAGAGCGATCTGGCTACGTTCTCATGAACGGGCCCGTAGTGCTTTTCCACGATTTCCAACGCCCGCTTGTAGAGGGACTCCGCCTGTTCAGCGAGTATCTTGGTTCGTTGTTTGAGGGAGTCGGCCTTCTCGCCACTCAGCGGGCTACCGGCCAAGATTTCCCAAGACGCGGCAGTGTCAGATGCCTCCGCCAGCAGATCCAGGTACCAGACGATGTCGGGATGATCCGTCCCCTTGAGTTTTTCTTCCGCCAATAGCCTGCGCCGCGCCAGGTCCAGGGCTTCCGCACGTTTCTCGCCACCGGACATGAGCTTCTCAACCTGGCTTTTGGCCTCATTTTCCCCGTCGGGAAGGTCCGCCCCAAAATGCTTGTTCAGGATGGCCCATGCCCGTTCCCGGGCGGAACGCATCTGGGCTTCGTACTGATCGCTCAGAACCCCAGCCTGGTCACGCTCCCGATCAGTTTTCCACTGACCTCGCGCAATCATGGAGGCCCTGCCATAAAAAGAATACAACGCATTCAGATAGATCACGACATCTGGGTGGTCACGGCCTGATTTTCTTTCGGCTGCCCGCAATCCCCTCTCTGCCACC
>JAQTRB010000173.1 GCA_028712015.1 Syntrophales bacterium | reverse complement strand
AATTAGGACTCTCCCGTTCTGTTCAAAATAGGTCTTAAGCTTCGCCATCTCGACTCTTTCCCGTTTCGTCAACGTCCCTCCCCCCAGTCTTTTGCCCCAGTATCCGTTGGCAACGACCGTTGCCGTCCGATCCAGCCACCGAATCATATCTTCCGCCGTACCCGCCTGGAGATAGATGCTGACGTCATTGACCAGCAGAATATCCCGTGACCCGCCTCCGAGATTCCGGAAGAGTCCCTCAATGTTCCGCCGATTTTTTTGGGCCTTTTCCGTGGCCGCCGCTTCCGTCTTCGAGCTCAGGCGGGGCGGCGCAACATGGCCGCCCAGATAGAGGATTCCGTGCCCATCCGGCGGCGTCAATTTCCCGCCGATGCCCGACAGTCCCTTTTCCCTGGCCAGTGCTTCCGAAATTTCCGGCGCCATATCCACGATCGCGATCCGCCCTCCGAGATCCCGCCGGCACAGCGCTTCCATCACCGCCTTCGTCAGCGTGGTCTTTCCGGTATTGATATCGCCCAGGATCAGGGTTTTTCGGTTGAGATAGTCCGCAAGATGAATTTTCGCCATTTTCCCCATGCCTGCCTCCCCCGCCAGGACCAGGAATATCCTATCCCCATCCCCGCATTCCCAGGAGGCAGACGATCAACGCCAACAGACCGAAGGAGATCGCCAGCCAATCCCGGGTTCGCATCCGGTAATCCTTGAGGAAGGTCCGCCCCGGACGGCCGAATCCCCTCGCCTCCATGGCCTCGGCCAGCGCCTCGGCCATCTGAAACGACTGAATGAGGATCGGTCCCAAAAAGGCCGGGTAATGCCGCAAGGCCGACCATCCCGGCTCCAGAGGGATCCCCCTGGCCCGTTGGGCGTCCAGGACGTTTCGGATCCTCCGGCCGATCGTCGGCACGAACTGCAGCGACGTGCTGACCACAAAGGCGACGATGTGGGGCATGCCGATTTGAACCAGCGCGTTTCCCAAATCCTCCGGCAGGGTGACACTGAAGAAGACAAAAAAAACCGAAACCAGGGTCAGCAGTTTCAAGGCGGCGAGCGCGGCGATCCGCACATCCGCCGTCCACCAGACGACGGCGCCGAAGAACAGCGACATGGGCAGGGCCATCCGCAGCCAGCGCAGATAGAGTCTTGTTTTGCCGATGACGGCAATGAAGAGCAACAGCACGGCCGCTTCGGCGAGCGACCAGCCCAGCCGGGCGGATGCCGCGATGAGCACGGCATACCCCATGGCCAAAAACAGCTTGGTACGCGGATCAAACATGACGACCTCCTCTCGGCTGCACAGGATCCGCAAGGGTGCGCTCATCCGCCGAAAACAGCCGAAAGGAGTCGGTCGGTTCGAGATGGGCGCTCTCCATGGCGGCCTTGTCGGACATCACCTTCCAGGGGCTCCCTTCGGCGACCACCTGCCCGTTGGCCAGCAGCAGCCATCGGTGGGCGTGCTCTTCTGCAAAGGAGAGGTCGTGCGTAACCAGCAGGATGGCCTGTCCCTGTGCGCGCAATTCGGCCAACAAGGCGCCCAGGATGCTCCGGAAATGCCAGTCCTGGCCGGAGGTCGGTTCGTCCAGCGCCAGGATGGCCGGGCGGTGGGCCAATGCCGCGGCAAACGCCACCCGTTTCTTTTCGCCGTCGCTTAACCGGTACGGGGGACGTTTGAGCAGCGGTTCAAGGCGGAACAGCCTGACCAGTTCCCGGAGCCAAGCCTCGTCACAAAATCCCAAAGCCTTGGGACCCACAAGAATTTCATCCCATACCGTCATCTTGAAAAACTGGCTGTTCGGGTTTTGAAAGGCGATTCCTACCTGTCGGGCCAGTTGGGAGACCTTGACTTGGCCGGTATCCTTCCCCTTCACCCGGACCTGCCCACGGGTCGGACGATGCAGGCCGTTGAGATGCTTGAGCAACACGGTTTTCCCGGCGCCGTTGGCCCCGACGATGGCCAGGGATTCGCCCTGGCGCAAGGTGAAGCTGATGTCGTGCAGGATGGGGAAGCCCTTCAGGTCGAAGGAAACGCGTTCGACTTCCAGCACGATATCCGCCCCATCCGAATGGAAGACCGGCGGAACGGTCTGTAAGTCGGACGGCAGCGGCGAGACCACATCCCGCGTTTGGAGCGCCTCGACACTGAGGGGCAAGCGGGGCAGTCCCAGACGCCTTCCGGCGAGGACCGGCAGCGGCAACTCCAGGCCAAACGGTTCGACATCCTGGACAAGCAATTGTTCAGGCGGCCCATCCAGCACGACACGCCCCCCCTGAAGCGCCACCATCCGCTGAACGTCCGGCACGGTATAGGGCAGCCGATGCTCACTGATCACCACCCCTATTCCCCTTTGGTGAATCACTTTCAGCGCCGCCCGTACCTGCCGGACGCTTACCGGGTCCAGATTGGCATAAGGTTCATCCAGCACCAGGAGTTGGGGGCCGATCGCCAACATGGCGGCAATGGCCACCAATTGCTGTTCTCCGCCCGACAATTCCTGGGGGTTGCGCCCCAGCAGCGCCGAGATGTTCAGGATTTGCGCGGTTGCGGAAATCCGCTCCTGGATGTTTGCCCGGGGAAATCCCAGGCTTTCCAGGCCGAAGGCGATTTCCCGATCGACACTGGAATTGAATAGTTGGGTTTCGGGATTCTGAAATACCATCCCCACCTGCGCGAAAAGGTCGGCAACGGAATGCTTGGAAGTGGGTTTCCCGGCGATGCGGACCTCTCCATGCAGGCGTCCGCCATAAAAGTGCGGAATCAGGCCGTTGAAGGTCCGGCAAAGCGTGGATTTTCCGGAGCCGCTGGCGCCGCAAACGAGCAGGTACTCGCCGTTCGCAATGCTCAAGTCTACGCCGTCCAAGGCAAGATGTTCATCTTCTTGCCGATAGGCGTACCCAAGCTTGTCTGTTTTCACCATTCCCGCCGTCATCGATCAGGCCTTCAGATGAACAATATCTGCACGCTCCAGCAGCCTGATGGCCATCACCCCCAAACCGGCGCCCGCCAATGTGCTGGCCAAGAATGACGGGATCAGGGCTAGCAGGGGAATGACATTCCCCATCAAGACGGGGGCTACAAACAGGGCGCTGACCACGGGTGCGATGAACCCGGTGCCGAGGATTTCACCGGCGGCGCCCATGTAAATATTGCGGGTGTAGCGATAAAAAAGCCCCGCCAGCAAGGCGCCGATCATTCCGCCGGGAAAGGCCAGCAGGGTTCCCAGACCCATCGCATTGCGAAGCACGGCGATCATGGTTGCGATCGCCGCTGCCCACCAGGGGCCCAGCAACAGCGCCGCCACCACATTGACAAAGTGCTGGGTAGGGTTGACCTTGGCGATGCCGATCGGAATGGAAGTATAGGGGGCCAGCGCCACGCCCATGGCCACCAGCACGACGGCATAAGCCGCCTTGCGGGTATCCGTTGTCTTCAACATGTCGAAATCTTGCACTTCTGTGCTCATCTCATGGTTCCTTTCAGCAGGGATAAAAGCCCTTGGACCGCATCCCGGATGTCCGTTTGAGCCATGATGGCGGAGACCACGGCCACGCCATCCACTCCCGTTGCCATAACCGGTGTTGCATTCGCCGCGTTGATGCCGCCGATCGCCACCACCGGGATATGGACGGCCGCTTTGATCGCTCTGAGATCGTCAAGCCCGACCTTATCCGTCCCTTGCTTCGTGACGGTCGGAAAGACGGCGCCCACGCCCAGATAATCCGCGCCCTGCGCCTGAAACAACAGCGCCTCGTCTAGCGAGGCGGCGGAAGCGCCGATGATCTTCCCGCGCCCCAGCAGTTTGCGGGCAAGCGGAACCGTCAGATCCTCCGGGCCGAGATGAACGCCTTCGGCATTCATCGCCAGCGCGATGTCGATCCGGTCATTGATGATCAGCGGGATGCCATGCCGGCCGGTAACCTCTTTTACCCTTTGCGCGAGTTCGAGGAATTCTTTCGAGGACACCTCCTTTTCGCGCAGTTGAACGAGGGTTACCCCCCCGAGAATGGCCTCTTCGACGCTATCCCAGAGGGTTCTTTCGCCGAGCCAGCGGCGATCCGTCACGAGATAAAGCGTAAAATCCCTATTCTCCCTGATCATTGATCGCTCCTTAAAAATATCCGCCCAGTTCCTTTCAAAATGCATAAAGGCCGCCTCCCTTGGGGATGCGGCCTTTATGCATTTTGTGCATTGGGCTCATTTCCCTACGCAGGCATTACCCTGATCAGGTCGGTAAAGGGTCACCGAAAATCCGGCATCTCAGTCCCACAGGACACCCCTAACAAGCGGTCGAAGCTTACGTCACGATATTGTCCTTGTCAATACGATATTGGACGAGGGAATTTTCTCGAAAAGGGGGTCGATCTCATCACCGCCCGAAAATGATGACCGCGATTTGCAAATGTGCCGGTATCTCTC
>JAQTRB010000172.1 GCA_028712015.1 Syntrophales bacterium | reverse complement strand
GAGATCCACGCCGCCTACCGCGAGGCCGGGTCGGACATCGTCTACACGGCGACCTTCGGGGCGAACCGGCTCAAAATGGGCCGGTACGGCCTGACGAACGTCCGGGAGACGAATCGGCGGCTCGCCGAGATCGCGGTGAAAGCCGTCGGCACGGGGCTCGTCGCGGGGGATATCGGTCCCACCGGCCATTTCGTGGAACCCTTCGGCGATCTCCCGTTCGAAGAGGCCGTCGCGATTTTCCGGGAGCAGTCCCGGGGGCTCCTGGAGGGGGGTGTCGATCTGTTGGCGATCGAGACGATGATGGACATCCAGGAGGCACGGGCCGCCCTGATCGCGGTTCGCGAGGTCTGCGACCTTTTTTGCATGGTGACCATGACCTATGAAAAGCACGGCCGGACGCTCAACGGCACCGATCCCGTCTCGGCGCTCGTCACCCTCCAGAGCCTGGGGGCGGACGCCGTCGGCTGCAACTGCTCCGCCGGACCGGAAGGGATGATCGGCCTGATCGCCGCCATGAAGCCCCATGCAACCGTTCCGCTGGTCGCCAAACCGAATGCGGGGCTGCCGCAACTGATCGACGGCGCCACGGTCTTCGACCTGGATGCGGCCGGCTTTGCGGGTTTCGGGGGGACGCTCGCGGCCGCCGGCGTGAATCTCCTGGGCGGCTGCTGCGGGACGACGCCGGCGCATCTCCGGGCGCTCCGCGATTCCGTGGCGTCGGAGACGCCCGTCGCCCCGCTCCTTCGCTCATCGGCCGCCGTAAGCTCGGCGCGGAACACCGTGGCGCTCGAAAAGGACAGACCGCTGGTGGTCGTCGGCGGCCGGCTGAACGCGGCCGCGAGCGAGTCCCTGCGCCAGGGGCTGCTGAACCAGGATCCGGCGCCGGCGCGGCAGTCGGCAAGATCGCAGGAAAAGGAAGGGGCGCGGATTCTGTTGTTGAAGGCCGGCGCGGAGGGCCTCGACGAGACGAATGCCGCCTGGACGATTTTGGAAACCCTCGCCCCGACGACCCGCTCTCCGTTCCTGATCGACGCGGAAAAGGTCGAAACGGTCGCAAGGGCGCTCCGCTCTTACCCCGGACGCCTCCTGATTCGCATCGCCGGGGACGAGGCCCTGCTCCCCTTGGTTGCAAAATACGGCGCGCTCCCGCTGATTCGCGTCGCCGGGCCGGAAGGGATTCCGCCGAACCGGACAGCCGTCCGCCAGGCCGTCGCCGCCGCCCGGATCCACGGCTTCGCGAAGGGAGAGATCGTCATCGATTGCACGCCGGCGGCGTTCAATCCGGAGACGCTCCGGTCGGCGCTCGGAACGATTTCCTGGTGCGGGAAAAGCCTCGGCTGCCGGACGCTTCTCGACCTCACCGGCGTCGGGAAGGATGTACCGGAGCCGTCCTGGCTTCAGGCGTTTCTGCTGGCGGCCGCGCAGGCCTCGGACCTGACCATGGCGGTCATCGATCCCTCCGCGGCGGAACCGATGCGGATTCGAACGGTCGGAGATGAATTCCGGGGGGCATAGATGCCGGAGGCGACGGGGAACCGCGCCGTTCCCTTTTCCGCTGGCAAACACGGAAACGGTATGATAGGGATCGGGCGGTTGCAACCATCCGGGAGGAAGAAATGGATATCCGCGAGGCGAAGGAAAGGCTGATCGAAATCGTCCTGGAACGGTCTTTTCAGTACAGCGACGACCCGCCCTTTACGCTGGTTTCCGGGCGGAAGAGCAATTACTATTTCAACTGCAAACCGACGACGCTCGACCCGGAGGCGATGAACCTCATCGGGGAACTCCTCTTCGCGATGCTGGCCGAAGCGGACGTGACGGCGGCGGGCGGCTTGACCCTGGGGGCGGACCCGATCGCCAACGCGCTGTCGGTGATCTCGTTTCAGAAGGGGAAACCGATCCGCTCCTTCGTCGTCCGCAGGGACGCCAAGGACCATGGAACGAAAAAAGGCGTCGAGGGGAGTGTGCGGCCGGGGGACAGGGTGGCCATTCTCGACGACGTGATCACCACCGGCGGCTCGACGATCACGGCGATTCTCCGCGCCCGGGAGGCGGGGCTCGTCATCGACCGGGTCATCGCGTTGATCGACCGGGAAGAGGAAAATGGCCGGGAAAATATCGAGGCCCATGTGGCGCGGGTGGATGCCGTTCTCACCCGGACGGAGATCATGCGCCGCTATCGGGGGGAGAAGATCGGATCGATCAAAACGGTCCGGGAATAGCGGCGGATGGCCGGACAGACGATGAGCAAGTCGCGTCCCTTTGACGAAGACCTCTACCGAACCCTGGCGAACAGCTCCCAGGCGGGGGTCTACATCCTTCAGGACGGCAAGTTCCAATTCGCCAATCCGCACATCCAGGAATACGCCGGCTATGCCGAGGAAGAGATGCTCGGGATGGATTCGTTGAGCCTCATCCATCCCGTCGACCGGGCGCCGGCGCGAAAAAACGCGATCCGAATGTTGAAGGGACAGCGTTTTTCGCCCTACGAATTCCGGATCATCACCGGCGACGGCCGGACGAAATGGATCCTGGAATCGGTGACGTCGATCCACTACGGCGGGCGGCCCGCCGTTCTGGGCAACTCGATGAACATCACCGAGCAGAAGGAGGCCCGGAACCGCCTCGAAGAGCTGGAGGCGCTCGAATCGTCGATTCTCGATGCGATTCCCCACGCCGTCATCGGCCTGCACAACCGGGTCTTCAATTTCGCCAACAACGCGGTCAAGTCCGTCTTCGGATGGCGACCCGAGGAGCTCATCGGAAAAGACGTCCGGCTTTTGTACCGGAACGACCGGGAGTACGAGGAGATCGCCGATCTTTTCTACGGCGCGCTGGAAAAGCAGCGAACCTTCCACACCGAGTTTCCCTGCCGGCGGAAGGACGGCGTGGAGATCATCTGCATGGTGCGCGCCTCGCGGATCGGGGAGACGCTGCGCGAACGGCGGATCGTCGTGACCTACGAGGACATCACCGAACGCATCCAGGCGGAGAAGGAGTTGGAGCATTCCCGGCAGGAGCTGCGCAATCTCTCCGCCCACCAGCAGACCGTCCGCGAGGAGGAGCGGACAAGGATCGCCCGCGAAATCCATGACGAACTGGGACAGACCCTGACGGCCCTCAAGATGGACATCGCCTGGATGAAGGGCCGTCTTCCGGCCGGGGTGAAGCCTCTGCACGAAAAGATGCGACAGATGTCGACGCTGGCCGATGCGACGATCGAAACGGTCCATCGGATCGCGACGGAGCTCCGGCCGGGACTTCTGGACGATCTCGGCCTGGCGGCGGCCATCGAATGGCAAGCCGCGGATTTTCAGAACCGCTCGGGCATCGCCTGCTCGGCCCTGCTCGCGGCCGACGACCTGGAGCTGGATCGCGACCTGGCGACGGCCCTCTTCCGGATTTTTCAGGAGACCTTGACGAACATCGCGCGTCACGCCGGAGCGACCCGGACGGAGGTTCGCCTGGAACGGAACGGGGACGGGATCGTGCTGACCGTGGCCGACAACGGCCGGGGGATCACGAAGAAACAGAGCGAAAACGACCGCGCCTTTGGAATCATCGGAATGCGGGAACGGGCGCATCTCTGGGGCGGAGAGCTGAGCATCGCGGGAAGCCGCAACGAGGGGACGAAGGTTACGGTCGCCATTCCGCTTCCGCGACCATAACCGGCGGCTGTCGCGCGGGGAAATCGCGATTTCCAAAGGTTCCCGGCCGCGGGTTGTCCGCGACCGCCGAACCGCGGCGCGGCAAGGATTTTCGAGAGGGAAAGGATGATCCGGATCCTGGTGGCCGACGACCACGCGATCGTTCGCGAAGGGCTCAAGCAGATCCTCGCGGACGTGAAGGATATGGCCGTCCGCGACGAGGCGGCCGGCGGCGCGGAGGCGCTGGCGAAGATCCGGGAGAACGAATTCGACGTCGTCCTGCTGGACATCTCGATGCCGGGACGCAGCGGCCTGGAGATTCTCAAGGAGATCAAGGCGGAACACCCGAAACTGCCGGTCCTGATCCTCAGCATGCACGCGGAGGAGCAGTACGCCGTTCGCGCCCTCCGGGCGGGGGCTTCCGGATACCTGACCAAGGCCGGCGCGCCGGACGAGTTGATCGGGGCCATCCGCAAGGTTTCCTGCGGCCGGAAATACGTCAGCGCCTCGCTGGCCGAAAAGCTTGCCTTCGAACTGGACATCGACACGCGAAAACCCCCTCACGAAACCCTTTCCGACCGGGAGTACCAGGTGATGCTTTCGATCGCATCCGGAAAGAGCGTGAAGGAGATCGCCGACGAGCTCTGTCTGAGCGTCAAGACGATCAGCACCTACCGCGCGCGGGTGATGGAAAAGATGAACATGAAAAAAAACGCGGAGCTCACCCTCTACGCGATTCAGAACCGCCTCATCGATTGCTCGACGACCT
>JAQTRB010000171.1 GCA_028712015.1 Syntrophales bacterium | reverse complement strand
ATCGCTTCTCCAGCAACTTTACCTGCATGCTGAGGGTCGGCTGAGAAACGTTCAACTGTTTCGCGGCACGCGTGAAACTCTTTGCCTTGGCCACCTCGAAAAAGGCCTTTAGATGGTTCACATTCATACTGTCTGCACTCCAGAAGTCTAAATGAAAATAAATTCTTGAATCCGTCCGACCTTTGGCTTCCCCGGAACATCTTGGAATGAGATGAAGGAACTTCAGGGGGCAATCCCGCATGGCTGTTCAGGAGATCTGTCCTGAGAAGTTGACTCTTCATACTTTGACGGGGGTGGATTGTCAACCAAATATGACGCGCCACCGGGTATGACAGGACGCAGAAAAGGTCGTGATCTGGCCGGGATCGGCAGCCGTTTCTCTTCCGGATGGATTCGTGTTGGATCGACGGTCATAAAAAAAGCCTCTTGAACGCTTTTATGCGTAAAGAGGCTTTTTTATGAGGAAACGATCCGTCGACCGGCCGCAACATCCCTGGCCGCGGGAAAAGGCCTGCCCCCGGGGTCAGGGTTTTACAGCCACGCGAATCGCCCTGCCGGATTCGGCGATCTTCAATCCGGCATTGATATCATCCAGCGATACCCTTTCCCCGACGATTTCGTCGAAGGGAAAACGGTCCCGCGTCAGCTGCAGGAAATCGACCGCCTTCTGCAGATGGACCGTATCGTAGTTGTGGACGCCCCGGATGGTAAGGCATTTGAAGACGATGTCCGAAGCGTCGCAGTTGAAATTGGCGCCGGCGAAGGCATTGCCGATTTCAACGAAACGGCCGCCTGTGCGCAGACACTTGAGGCCCAGCGGCAGCAGGGCCGGAAAACCGGCCGACTCCATGACGGCATCGACGCCGAATCCGCCCGTGAGCTCCTTGACCGTGTCGATCACTTCGTTGTCGGTGAGTTCCTTCGAATTGATCGTATCGGTGGCGCCGAAATTCTTCACGAAATCGAGCCTGCGTTCCATGATGTCGGTCACGATAATCCGGCGGCATCCATAATGGGCAGCCAGGGCCGCCGCGTAGACGCCGAGCGCCCCGGCACCCTGGATCAGAACGTTTTCAAAGGGCCGGAGTTCGATCGCGTCCCAGCCGGCCACCACCGTCGACAGGGCGCAGTTCGCCGGGGCGACCTGTTCGTCGGTCAGTTCGGCGGGAATACGGATGACGCAGGTTCCCGGGGTGATGTAGCAGTATTCCGCAAATCCCCCCACGAAATGGGGCCAGTCGGCGCAACTGTCGTGGCCGTACTTCTTCAGGCGGCTGCACTTCATCATCAGCCCCTTTTCGCGGCAGTAGTAACATTTCCCGCAGTTGTCCATGATGGTCCAGGTGATGCGGTCACCCACCCGCAGGGGATTGTTTCCCGAATCCATGGTGACGCCCGAGCCGAGTTCCACAATGTTGCCGACGATCTCATGACCCAGAATGATCGGCAACGGCGATTTCCTGCGGCCCGTCCACGTGTGGAGGTCCGAGCCGCAGATCGTGCAGCAGGTGATCCGGACCAGAATGCAGCCCGAACCCACGTCCGGGAGAGGATACTCCCGGATTGCCAGCTCTGTTTTGGCCGCCGTCATGACGGCGGCCCTTCCTGTCTTGCTCATCTGGACACCTCCATCCTATCCGAACAGAAACTTGGGCAGCCACAGGGCAATCTGCGGGAAGTTGCAGATCAGCATCACGCCCAACGCCTGCAGTCCCATGAAGGGCATCATCCCCAGATAGATATCCTTCAGTTCCCACTCCGGCATGATCGCCTTCAGATAGTAGGCCGAGAGGGCCACCGGCGGTGAGAGCCAGCAGGTCTGCAGCGTAACGGCCAGAACGATGGAGAACCAGATCATGTCCGTCTGGAGACCCTGGAGAACGGGGAGGAAGATCGGGACGATGATGACCACGATCGGAATCCATTCCAGGGGCCATCCGAGGACGAAGCAGGCGACCAGGATGCCGACGATGAAGATGAATGGCGGCAGGTTCCAGGACAGCAGCGTATCGGCAATGAATTTGGGTGTTCCCATGGAGGAGAATACCGCCCCCATGAACGTAGAGGCCGCCAGGAGGATCATCACCATGCTCGTCGTTTCGGCGGTCCGATAGGCTGAATCCTTGAGGACTTTAAAGGTGAGACGTTTGTTGCCCGCCGTCACCGCTACGGCGCCTGCGCAGCCGAGGGCAGCCCCTTCCGTCGGCGTGGCCAAGCCGGAGAGGATGGAGCCCAGCGTGACGAGAATGAGCACGGCCGGCGGCACGAGGCCGAAGAAGAACTCGCGCGCGATGTAGCCCCTGGAAACGTTGAGATCCTCGTCGGAGAGGGGCGGTCCCAACTGGGGATTGAGCATCGTTCGAATCATCGTGTAGCCAATGTAAAGGCCGGCGAGCATTAAGCCCGGGACGATGGCGGCTGCGTAGAGCCGCGCGACGGAGACCTGAAACACCGGTCCCATGACCACGAGCATGACACTCGGGGGGATCAAAATGCCCAGTGTCCCGCCGGCGCAGATCGTTCCGGCGGACAGCCCCGTATCGTAGCCCGACTTTTTCATGACCGGGGCGGACATCAGGCCGATGATGGTGACCGATGCGCCGACGATGCCGGTGGCGGCGGCGAACAGCGTCGCCGAGAAGATGGTTCCCAGGTAGAGGGAGCCCCTGAGTCGGCCGGAGATGAGCTGCAGCGCGTGGAACAGACGTTCCATGAGTCCGGCGCTCTCCAGGACGCAACCCATGAAGGTAAAGAGGGCAACCGCCGCCAGAACGGTGTCCATCATCGTTCCCCAGAACGAAAAGGTCATCAGGTGAAACACCTTGGGCCCCAATCCGATATAACCGAAGATCGCGCCGAGGGTGATCAATGTGAAGGATATGGGAAACCCGATACATATAAAGATGAATAGGCCCACCAAAAGGATCAGGCCGTATATTTCCAAACTCATTTACGCCTCCTGCACAGAATAGTGCACTCTATCCTGTCTATAAAAATGCGATTCAAGTGGTTATGCCGCATAATAATAGGATCATCCAGCTCAGGTCACTTCGCGGGCTTCCGACTTGTAGCGGTGATCCACACCCGTTATGATTGTCTGGATGCATTTGATCAGTTCCGAGATCCCCTGGAGCACAATCAGGAAGCCGCTCACGGGAATGACCAGTTTGTACGGGTAGGCCGGCGGTCTCCAGGTCGTCATCAGTTCTTCCTTGAGCGCCCAGGATTCGGAGAAGAAGTCCCAGCTCAGCCAGATGAACAAAACCATCCCGGGGAGGAAGAGGAAGAGATAGCATACCGTATCCACCCAGCACTGCGTTTTCACGGACCAGTGTCCGTAGAAGAAATCGGTCCGGATATGCTTTCCCAGATAGAGGGTCATGGCCCCGGCGATGAAAAAATGGGTGCCATAGAAAATGGTGGACATATCCACGGCCCAGAGCGTGGGCTTGTAGATATAGCGAATGCACACCTCATAGACCAGGCATCCCGCCATCGGGATGATCAGCCAGGATATAGCTCTCCCGGACCAGATGCTGATCTTGTCAATTGTTTTGGTTATCCGATCGATACTGTTCATAGCAAAATACTCCAAAATATCGGCACGGCTCACATCGAGCCGCCCCTTCAGGGGTTACAAAATGACCGCTTGTCAAACGACCGGCGGGTATTACCATCCAAAAGACTGCCCGGCCGGACGATTCTTCCTCGTTAGTCTGGGGTGATCGGCCGGCCAAGGCAAGTCATGGGTAATGACCAGGCCCGTCATCCGACGTGCCTGTCAGTTCTGCATATGTTTATTTCACCTCCGCCGCCCCGGAGATCAACTGCATCAGCTTGTTGGTCTCTTTGGTGTAGGGAACCACCAGATGAGCATATGCGCGCTGTGAATCGAGCACCTTCTTGAAGAAGGGATCCTTTGCCTCGAACTTGGCGAGCACCCTCTTCGACGATTTGATGAAGGCGTCCGAGTAACCCTTGGGGGCGTCGAAGACCTTGACGCCCTTTTCCTTGACCAGGATATTGAGGGCCTTGGCATTTTCCTCCACGAAGAACATCATGCCCTCGAGGATCGACTGCGTGCATGCGGTCTGGACAATCGCCTGGAGGTCCGGAGAGAGTGCACGCCATGCGGCACCGTTGATCATGATGTCCTGGATGCCGATGGCCTGGTGGAGCCCCTGGAGGGAGTAGAATTTGGCCACGTCATAGAGGCCGAGCTTCAGGTCGCTGGCGGTGTTGATCCACTCGCCGCCGTCGATGACCCCCCGTTCCAGGGAGGGAATGAGCTCCTGGCCGGCTACGTTCACCGGGATGCCGCCCATGTCCTTCAGAACGTCGGACGAAAGGCCGGAGGACATACGGAACCGCATTTTCAGGTAATCATTGAGCGTCTTGGGCTCCTTCTTGGCCCAGCCGAAGGCC
>JAQTRB010000170.1 GCA_028712015.1 Syntrophales bacterium | reverse complement strand
TGGGTCATCGTGGGCATCCTGTGGCTGATCCACGCCCTGGTCTTCATGAACCTTTCCGGTTTGGGGATCCTGGCCCCGTTCATCAAGGATGAGCTCGGCCTTTCTTCCTTTCAGATCGGATTCCTGATCTCGTCCCTGTCGATCGGCGCCGCGCTCATTCAAATGCCCGCCGGGCTGGTCGTCGATTTCGCGGGCGTGCGCCGGATGATGAGTATGGCGATCGGCGCCGTGGGGATTTTCCTCGTCCTGTTTTCTTTCGCCCCGTCCTTCCCGATCGCGCTGGCCATCCTGCTGTTCCACGGCCTGGCCAACGGCATCATCACCCCCGCCGCGAGCAAGAGCGTCCTGGACTGGTTTCCCCACGGCGGCCGGGCAACGGCCATGGGGCTCAAGCAGACCGGCGTCAACTTCGGGGGGATCTTTGCGGGTCTCCTTTTGCCGACATTGGCGATCCTCTTCAACTGGCGCCAGAGTCTTTTGGCGGTCGGGCTGATCGAAATGGCCGCGGCGTTTCTGGTATATCGTCTGCTCCGGGAAGCCCCGGTTCGATCGGACGGACCCCGGGAGGCCCTTGTCTGGGGGAAAATCCTGCGGATGGCGATGCGCCGCGACATGCTGTTGCTGGGCGGAATCGGATTCTGTTTCATGGCCAGCCAGTTCTGCTTTTCGACCTATCTGATCCTTTTTCTGACCCGGGAGATGCAATACCCGATCGTCCAGGCGGGCTGGTACTACGCCCTATCCTTCTTCATCGGCGCCGGCAGCCGCATCCTGTGGAGCATGGGAAGCGATTATCTCTTCGCCGGGCGAAGGAAGGGAACCCTCTTCGCGATCGCGGCGATCCTCTTCCTCTCTTCGCTGACGCTGGGGGCGATTTCCTTTTTTCCCCTCCTCTCTCCGCTGTTGACGATCGCCATCATCGCCTTCGGGATCAGCGGGATCGGCTGGAATGCCGTATTTCTGACGATCGTGGGCGAAGCGGCGAACAAGGAATCGACGGGGCTCGCGGTCGGCGTCGGCTACTTTTTCGGTTTTTTGGGGGGCTTGGCGGGCCCGCCGATTTTCGGTCTGTTGGTGGACCGGACGGACGCCTACGGTCTCCCCTGGCTTTTTTTGTCCCTGTGCGCGGGGATGATCCTGGTACTGCTGGGCTTCTTCCGGGAGCGGAAAACAACCGTCCCCTTGAAGGCAATGAACGGTAAGGAGTCGAACCATGTTTCCGGAAAAGAGGTTTCAGGTCTTCGGCCTCGGACAATGTTCGCTCGACTATATCGGAAAGATTGAGGCCTATCCGCCGCCCGATGTGAAATGCGAGCTGAGCGAGGCCGTATTTGAAGGGGGAGGACCGGCGGCGACGGCGCTGACGGCCCTCGCCCGCTGGGGGATCTCCTGCTGTTTTGCCGGTGTGGTCGGCGACGATCTCTTCGGCGGCATGATCGAACGGTCGCTGCGGGAGCAAGGGATAGACACGGCGGGGCTGGTTGTCCGGAGAGAGAGCGCTTCGCAGTTCGCCTTCATCGCCGCGGAGCAGTCGCTGAGAAGACGCAACATCTTCTGGCGCCGCCCCACCGGGGCGGAAATCCGTCCCGGCGAAATCGATCTGGCGATCCTCCGGCGGGCGCGGCTGTTCCATACGGACGGCCTGTGCATGGAAGCCGCCCGTTTCGCCGCCGAAGAGGCCCGGCGGGCGGGGGTCATGGTGGTCGTGGACGGGGGAACGCTGCGGGAGGGAATGGTCGATCTGGCCCGGCTGAGCGACTGTTTTGTCATCTCCGAATCCTTCGCCCGCGCGCTTGCGGGCGGCGACGACCCCCGGCGTGCCTGCCACATGCTGTCGGAACTGGGCCCGCGGCTGGTCGGCGTGACGCTGGGGAAGGCGGGTTATGTCGCGATGGCGGGGGCAAAAATCATCGAGAAAGAGGCCTATCCGGTCGATTCCGTCGATACGACCGGCTGCGGGGATGTCTTCCATGCCGGCGTGATCTACGGACTGCTCCGCGGCTGGAACGCGGAGAAGAGTCTCGATCTGGGCGCCTGGGCGGCGGCGCAGGTCAGTCTGCGCCTGGGCGGGCGTTCGGGAATCCCGACGCTCGCGGCATTGAAAGAAAAATATGACGTTCCAAACGGATGAGGCGTCAACCCGCCGGAAAACCCTGGGTCGGATACAGATTGCCGACCGCCCCGCCGCCGGTCAGACTTTTTCGTTGATGACGCCCTCTTTTTTCAGGGCCTCGATCCGGTCGGGGGCATACCCAAGCACCTCTCTGAGGACCTCCACGGAATGTTCCCCGAGCAGCGGGGCCGGGCTTCTCACCTCCCCCGGGGTCTCCGACAGCCGGATCGGAGAGCCGGCGATCCGCACCGGGCCGATCCCGGGCTGATCGACGGTGACCAGCATGTCGCGGTGGCGGATGATCGGATCCTCGCAGATCTGCTTCATGTTGTTGATCCGGGAGTACGGAATCTCCTGCTTCTCGAAAGACCCTACCCACTCGTCGGTCGTCTTTTTCACCAGCTCCGCCGTCAGAATCGTCGAGAGTTCCGGCTGATTTTCCGTCCGGAGGTGGTTGTTGGCGAACCGGGAATCGTGAATCAGATCCTCGCGGCCCAAAATGCGGCAGAGCTTGCCCCACAGTACGTCGTTCCCCGCCGCGGCGATGATCCAGGAATCCTTCGTCCGGAACGCCTCGAACGGGGTGATGGAGGGGTGCGCCCCGCCGAGCGGGCCGGGAATCTTGCCCGAAATGGTGTAGCGGGCCACCGCACTTTCCAGCACGGCGAACAATCCGTCCACCATCGAACCGTCGTAGTACTGGCCGAGACCGGTCTTCTCCCGGTAGAGGAGGGCCGCCAGGATGCCGATCGCGGCCTGGTGGCCGGCGAAGATGTCCCCGACGGAGGATCCCACCCGGCAGGGGGGGCCGCCGACCGGTCCGGTGATGCTCATCAGCCCGCTGTAAGCCTGGGCGACCATGTCGTACGAGGGACGCGCGGCGTACTCGGGGGGACTGTCATGGCCGAATCCGGAGATCGCCGCATAGACGATCCGAGGGTTGACCTTCCGGATCTCCTCCCAGCCGAACCCCATCTTCTTCATCGTCGAGGGACGGAAGTTCTCGACGATGACGTCGGAGACCCGGATCAGTTCCCACAGGATCTCTTTCCCCTTTTCCAGCTTCAAGTTCAGGACCAGGCTCTTCTTGTTGCGATTCAAACTGATGAAGTAGCCACTGTGGTTCTTCCCGGGCTCCCCGGCGAACGGGCCGTATTCCCGCGCGTCGTCGCCATGGGGAGGCTCCAGGTGGATCACTTCGGCGCCCAGATCGGCCAGAAACATCGTCGTCGTCGGCGCCGCCAATACATGGCTCAGGTCGATCACCCGAATTCCTTCCAGTGCTCTTTTCATAATCACATTCCTCAATTCATCGAAATGGCGGGAATCGGAGTGGCCGCTAATACCCGCGTTTAAAATCGACCGTGCCGTCGATGGCTTCGCCACGCTCCAGCAGCCGAATCTTTCTTGCGATCTGCGCTACGCTTTCCTCTCTGAGGACGATCGCCGACATGTGCGGCGTCAGCGTGATTTTCGGATGCGTCCAGAAGGGATGATCGGCGGGCAGCGGTTCCCGGCGGACCACGTCAAGCGTCGCCCCCGCGAGCGTGCCGTCATCGAGCAGCGCCAGCAGATCCTCTTCGATCAGATGCCGACCCCTGGCCACGTTGATGAGATAACCGTTCGGCTTGAGTTTGGAAAGGGTGAACCGGTTGAGGATCCCTTCCGTCTCCGGCGTGAGCGGAAGCATGCAAACCAGAATCCTTACGGCGCAAAGAAAATCTTCGAACCGCTCCCGACCGGAGAAAGCGGTCACGCCCCCGAGCGATTTTGGCGAGCGCGACCAGCCAAATGTCGGATAGCCGAACGAGGCGATGGCTTCGGCAACGCGCCCGCCGATGGAACCCAGCCCCATCACGCCGACCGGAAATTCCGCGCGGCCGACCGGGCGACGCATTTTCCAGCGATGCTCCTTTGCCTGCGCGGCATAGAAATCGAACTCGCGGGTATGGCGGATCAGCGCATGGCAGACGTACTCCGCCATCTGAGAGGCCATGCCCGCATCGTTCAGGCGCACGAGGGGCACGTCCCTGGGCAGGTTCGGCAGCGCCATGACGCCGTCCACGCCCGCGCCGATGTTGAAAACGGCCTTGAGGTTTCCTTGCGACGTGAACAGTTCGGCGGGCGGCATCCAGACGATCGCATAGTCGGCCTGACGTCCGTCGCCCTCGGGGGTCCAGAGCCACACCTCCGCGTCGGGCAGCGCGGCGGCGACGGCGTCCCTCCAGGGCTGGGGATTTCTCGCGGCGTAGAAAATAATTTTCATGGGTCTACATGGCGGATGAATCCGAATCCTCTCTACAGTTTCCACTTCGTTGTCCCGATCAATCAGGCATCGCCTT
>JAQTRB010000169.1:1567-4461 GCA_028712015.1 Syntrophales bacterium | reverse complement strand
ATTTCGTTCTCGAGCCTCTCCTCCGACAGGAAGATGTGGTCCAGCGAGGAACTGCTTTCCGAGGTTATCCGGTAGAAGATCCGCTTCCGCTGGACGTCGGCGAAGGTAAGCGTCAGCCGTGCCTTCGCGCTGTAACGTTTCATCGTAAACGTCTCGACGCAAGTCACATCCAGTTGATCGATGGTTCCGCCGACGAGAATCGTTCCCCACTCCGGTCGGATCGCATTTTCCGAAAGGTCCCAGGCCGGTTTGTTCGTGGAGACGGCATATCCCGTCTTGCGCATGAGCTCGCGGAGCGCCGAGGTCACGGCGTCCGTCGGCTTGACGTATCGGGGCAGGATCGGAATCGGTGTTCCGTCCGACCGGATCACCCGACCGACCAACAGCGTGTCGTCCATCTTCCGACGATCGATGAAGGAGGCTACGGTCAGGCTGTATTTTCGGCCGTCGGTCAGAGCCGGTGGCGCGACCTTGATCGACTCGTACCGCATGTCGACGTGGTAGAGCTTGGGTGCGCAGCCGATCAACGGAAGAAACAGACCGAAGACGACCAGGTTGAGGACGAATCCCCGGACGATTTTACCGGCGTTTCCCCGGTTCGCGGGCGCCGTGGCATCCTTTTTCATTGGCAGACCTCCATAGTCATATCATGGATCGAGAAGTTTCCCCGGCCCGAAGAAGGCCGCAGGCGCTATTTCGATCCCCCGCCTTTCTTTTCGAGTGTGAGGAGCAGTTCACCCGTTTTCTTCATCTCCTCTCCGTAGCCCCCCCAATTCCCCTGGCGGAGGAACTCCTGCGCCTTCCGGAAGTGGCCGAGGGCCTCGATGGCCGTCTGCCGATCGCTTCTCTCCGCACCGACCGCCGGCTTGTCTCCCTCATCCTGGGATGCACGTTCCTTCATCGGTCCTCCGCCGAAAATCTTCTGCAGCGCCAGGTCCAGCGTCTCTTCCATCGCGATCGTGTTTCCATAGGCCACGATCACCCGTTTCAGCTCCGGAAGCTGGCCGTTGGCCGCGGCGAGGTAGAGGGATTCGACGTAGAGGATCGACTTCTCGATCGGGATCGCCAGCAGACTCCCCCGGATCACGTTCGATCCCCGCTGTTGCCAGAGCGTCAATTGCTGGGAAATCATCGTATCCTGGTCGATTCGGGCCTCGATCTGGCGGGGGCCGTAGACCAGCTTCTGTTTGGGGAACTTGTAGACGATCACCTTTCCGTAGTGCGGAGCGTCGCAGCGGGCGGCCATCCAGGCCGACATGTTGTCCTTCATGCTCGGGGTAAAGGGGGAGAGGAGGATGAACTCCTCCTTCTCGGCCTCCGGAAGCTTCATGATCGTGTAGTAGGGATCCATCGATTGCTGTCCGCCGGCGACCTGTTTGCCGGGAATGGACCAGAGATCCTCCTTGTTGTAGAAGACCTGCGCATCCTGCATGTGATAGGCCCGGTACATCCGCGCCTGGATCGCGAGCAGTCCGGCGGGATAACGGATATGGCTCCTGAGCGCCTCCGGCATTTCCATCAATGGCTTGAAGACGCCGGGGAAGATCTTGGCGTAGGTCTGCAGGAGCGGATCGGTCGGATCGCTTACGTAGAGTTGAACCGTTCCGTCATAGGCATCCACCACCGCCTTGATGGTGTTGCGGATGTAGTTTCCCACATCCCGGGTGGGCTCCGAATAGGGAAAGCGGTCCGATACGGTGTAGCCGTCGATGAACCACAGCAACCGTCCTTCCGGCGAAATGACCAGATAGGGATCCTGATCCAGCCGGGCAAAGGGGGCAATCATCGAGACCCGTTCGCGGACGTTCCGATGGTACATCACCCGGCTTTCGGAGGTGATGTCGTCGGACAGAAGGAGCGTGATGGAGGCGAAACGAACCGCAAAGATCAGTTTCTTCAGGAAGGAGAGCGGGACGCCCCCCGTTCCTTCATAGCGGGAGTAGACGTTCTTGTCTCCCACCGGGTAGTCGAATTCCGGCATTTTGGTCCGTACGAAGACATATTCGTTGGAGTTCTCTCCGAAGTAGATCTCCGGACGCGTGACCCTGATCGGGGTCGTCGAGACGGGGGGGATGTCCTTGATGAAGAATTCCGGGAGCCCCTCGGGGGAGATCCGGTTTACGGGACCCAGAACGACGCCGTAGCCATGGGTGTAGGCAAGATGTTCGTTGACCCAGGTTCGGGACGGCAGCGCCGGGTACGAGATCTCCCGCGGGGAGAGCATGACCTGGCGGTATTCGCCGTTGACCGTGTAACGGTCGTTGTCGACCCCGGTAAATTTGTAATAGGTCCGCATTTCCTGGAGCTGGCTGTAGGTCTGCAGCAACGGTGCGTGGTCCCAGAGCCGGATGTTCTTCACGGTGAGGTCGTTCTTCTGCAGATCCTTTGCCGTCAGGTTGTCGTCCGTCGGAAACTCCTTCTCTTCCATCTGGGTCAGACCGTAGGCGAGCCGCGTGTAATGAATGTTCTTCTCCAGGTAAGGTTTCTCGGCGACGATCTCGTTGGGAATGACCTGGAATTTCTGCACAATGGAGGGATAGATTCCCCGTCCGACGACGTTTGCGACGACCAGCAGCAGAATCGCCGCCGCCGGAATCCGCCAATCGGGCCGGATGGCAAAAAAGACCGCCGCGATTCCCGCGACGCCGTACAAGCCCATGATCGCTTTGAGAACCCAGAGCTGCGTGGTCACGTCCGTATAGCCCGGACCGAAGACCACTCCCCGCTTGACGAAGAGGATTTCGTTGAGGTCGAGCCAGGCGCCGAAGATTCCCCAGAAGAGAAAGAGCGCCGCCAGCACCGTCAGGTGCACCCGGGCGGCCGGGGCGATCTTCCAGGTCCGGGGCGGGAGGAAAAGGAAGGAGCGCCGGATGAGGTAGACAAAGCCGGCTGCC
>JAQTRB010000169.1:0-1467 GCA_028712015.1 Syntrophales bacterium | reverse complement strand
CCAGTTGCCGCCGAGGCGGTGGGCAGCCATCAGAAACCTTCCGACCCGACGGTCTCCGAGCGCAAGCAGCGCCTGAATGTAGTTCCATTTCGGCTGGCCGTGGATGACCCGGATCGTCTTTTCGCCGCGCAGACCCTCCCTGATCCGCCGGATCCTCCGGCGGACGATGGCGACATTCTCCAGCGGATGCCATTGGAAAGGGGTCGCGGCTTTGGGAATGAACTGATTGATGCTGAGCGTCAAACGTCGAAAGCCCCCCTTTCCCTCCGAGATTTGCCGGGCGCGGCGTTCCATCTCCTTGACCAGCCCGATAATGGCCTCGATATCCTCGTCCGTCTCCGTCGGCAGGCCGATCATGAAGTAGAGCCTTACCCGTACGATACCACATTCCATGAGTTTTTCAACCGCGGAAAAGATCTCTTGTTCACCGATCCCCTTGCGGATCACATCCCGGAGTCGCTGGGAACCGGCTTCGGGGGCAAGGGAAACGGTCTCCACGCCCGATTCCCTGAGAATCGCCGTCATTTCGGCGTCGACCCGGTCCAGGCGGAGGGAACCGACGGCCAGGCTTCCCCCCCGGTCGAGGATGGAACGGCAGAGGAGGGGAAGGGCGGGGTGGTCCGATACGGCCGTCCCCAGAAGACCGATGGTCTTCCCTTTTGCAAGACCGCGCCGGAATGAGGATTCCAGCGCGGCGGCGCTCCTAAACCGCGCGGGCCGGAAGACGAAACCGGCGGCGCAGAAACGGCATCCGCGGCCGCATCCCCGGCTCACCTCCGTGAGATACATCCCGCCGAGTTCCGTCTCCCTGGTGATGATTCCCTGTTCGGTCGCGAAGGTGTCGAGGTCGGCGACCCACGGCCGGAGGATCCGCTCGGGAAAGGAGGGATCGATCGGTTCCCTGGCGGCGATGCGTCCGTCCGGCGCGGTGGCGATCCGGTAAAACCGGGGAACATAGGCGCCCGCAATCTCCCTCTGGATCCGTCCAAGAAGGGCCTCCCGCGGGAACTCCTTCGGGAGCGAGACCATCAGATCGAGAAATCCGGGGAGAACCGCTTCCCCCTCGCCAAGCAGAAAGAGGTCGAAAAAGTCGGCCAGAGGCTCGGGGTTCAGCGTGACGGCTATGCCCCCTCCCATGACGAGCGGGTGCCTCTCGTTCCGGTCCGAGGACTCGATCGGGATTCCCGCCGCCTCCAGAATCTCCAGGACATGCGGATAATCGTTCTCAAAGGAGAGTGAGAAGGCGACCATGTCGAAGTCGGCGAGAGACCGCTGCGACTCGATGCTGATCAGGGAAGCGCCGTCGGCGGAGAGATCCCCGTCGTCGGGTTCGGAAAGAAAGGCCCGTTCACACAGGCAGGCGGGATGGCGGTTGATCAGGGCGTAGACGGCATGAAAGCCGAGATTGGACATCCCCGTCCGATAGCGATTCGGGTAAACCAGGCAGGTTGTCAGGGAACCTCCCCA
>JAQTRB010000009.1:5204-19035 GCA_028712015.1 Syntrophales bacterium | reverse complement strand
TTCTCTTGGCCTTTACAATCAAGGATGTCTTTGCCACTCTTCCCTCCAGAGATAGTTCCTGACTTGTTAGTTCCTAAACGGCATGCCCATCAGTTTCAGCAGATGCCTTGCCTCATCATCCGTCTTGGCCGTGGTGACGATCGCAATGTTCATGCCTCGGATCTTTTCGATCTTGTCATATTCGATCTCCGGAAAGATGATTTGCTCCTTCAGGCCCAACGCAAAATTTCCCCTCCCGTCAAACGATTTTGTCGGGATGCCCCGGAAATCACGGACACGGGGAAGGGCGACGCTGACCAACCGGTCGAAAAATTCAAACATCCTCTCTCTTCGCAGCGTGACACAACAACCGATCGACATCCCCTGCCGGAGTTTAAATGTCGCGATGGATTTCTTGGCCTTGGTAATCACCGGCTTCTGTCCGACGATCGCGGTCAGCTCCGCCAATGCGCTGTCCAAGATCTTGACGTTCTGGATAGCCTCCCCAAGACCCATGTTGACAACGATCTTCACGAGCCGAGGAACTTCCATCGGATTTCTATAATGGAACTCCTTGATGAGAGCCGGAACGATTTCCTTGCTATAATACTCTTTCAGTCTTGCCATCTTTCCCAACCTATGCGTCCAGAATTTCGTGACATTTTGCGCAGACACGCACCTTTTTCCCATCCTCGAGGATCTTAAATCCGATTCGTACGCCAGTGTTGCATTTGTTACACAGGTACATCACGTTGGAAATGTGTATCGACCCTTCCTTTTCGACGATACCGCCCTTGCCCTTGGCGTCCGGCTTCTTGTGCCTTTTGATCAGGTTCACCTTTTCGATGAGAACCCGTTCCTTGTCGACAATCACACTCTGGATTTTTCCGGACTTTCCCTTTTCCCTGCCGGCAATCACCTTGACATTGTCACCTTTTTTCAATCTCTTTTCCAGCATCGTCTTTTCCTTAAAGTCGTTCCTCGGGGGACGGATTTGAAATCCTTCCCCATGGCCTATAAAACCTCTGGCGCCAGCGAAACAATCTTCATGAACTGTTTGGCCCGGAGTTCGCGAGCGACCGGTCCAAAGATTCTCGTTCCGACCGGTTCCATCTGGTTCGTAATCAAGACGGCGGAGTTGTCATCGAACTTCAGGTACGAACCGTCCGCTCTTCGGACCTCCTTCACCGTTCGGACGACAACCGCCTTCATCACATCGCCTTTTTTCACCTTGGAATTCGGCAATGCCTCCTTCACGGCAATCACGATCACATCCCCCAGACTGGCATATCGTCTTCGGGACCCCCCCAGCACCTTGATGCAGGCTACCTTCTTGGCACCCGAATTATCCGCTACGTTCAACACCGTCTGCATCTGAATCATAACAACACTCCATCGCGTAACTGGCAAAAGGCAGGGAGCGAGGAGAAAAACCATCCGGCCCCGAGCGCCTAAAAGCGATCTACTTTGCCTTCTCCAGGATCTCCAGCATCCGCCAGCGCTTATCTCTGCTCAACGGACGGGATTCAACAAGGAGAACCTTGTCACCCACCTGGCAGGCATTCTGCTCGTCATGGGCCTTGTATTTGACATACCGCTTGATGTATTTGTGAAAAACCGAGTGCTTCACGAGCCTTTCCGCCCGGACGACCACCGTTTTATCCATCTTGCTGCTGACGACAATACCCTTGACTGTGAGCTTATTGCTACGTCGCTCCACTACTTTACCTCCTTTTCAACCAGGACGGTCCTGACACGGGCGATATCCCTGCGAAAACGGCCGAGCGTGGCCGGAGAGTCCAGTTGCCCGGAGGCGTGTCGCATGCGCAGCTTGAAGTACTCGTCGACAAGCTCGCGGTTCTTCTGCTGCAACTCATCCATACTAAGATCTCTGATCTCTTTAATTTTCATCAGACATCTCCCTCGATACAAATTGCGTCCCGATGGGCAGTTTGTGAGCCGCCAATGTGAACGCCTCCTTGGCGACCTCTTTCGAAACACCTTCGATCTCATAGAGGACGATACCCGGCTTGATCACCGCCACCCACTCTTCCGGGGCGCCCTTTCCCTTCCCCATACGGGTCTCGGCGGGCTTCTTGGTTACCGATTTGTGCGGAAAAATCCGAATCCAGATCTTCCCTCCGCGTTTGACGTGCCGGGTCATGGCCACGCGCGCCGCCTCGATCTGTCGGGCCGTAATCCAACCGCACTCGGTCGCCTGGAGGGCAAACTCGCCGAAGGCCACGGTATTTCCGCGCGTAGCCTTTCCGCTCATCCGACCCCGCTGCAACTTTCTGAATTTAACCCTTTTCGGCATCAACATTGTTCCAAACCCCTGCTCTGCTTCCTTATCCCATGATTTCCCGGAACGGCGACGTCCCGAAAGCTCCTATTTTACCGCCTCTTTCTTGCTCGGCAATACTTCCCCGTGGAAGATCAGAACCTTTACGCCGATCAGACCATAAGCGGTGTGCGCCTCCGTAAAACCGCAATCGATATCCGCCCTCAGGGTATGAAGGGGCACCCGACCTTCCCGGTACCACTCCGACCTCGCCATCTCGGCCCCGCCCAGACGTCCGCCGCAATTGACCCTGATTCCCTTTGCCCCAAATTTCATCGCGGACGTTACGCACTTCTTCATCGCCCGGCGAAAAGCGATTCTCCGTTCCAACTGCTGTGCAACATTCTCGGCAACCAGCTGCGCATCGATCTCCGGCTTGCGGACTTCGAGGATATTGATGATCACCTCGCTCTTGGTGATCGCCTCGAGATCCTTTTTCAGTTTCTCGATCTCGGATCCCTTCTTCCCGATGATGATTCCAGGGCGAGCGGCGTGGATATTGACCTTGGCCTTGTTGGCAGCCCTTTCGATCTCGATCCTGGAGATTCCTGCGTGGTAGAGCTTCTCCTTGAGAAACTTCCTGACTTTCAGGTCCTCATGGAGCAACTCGGAATAGTTCTTCTCCGAAAACCACTGAGAACGCCACGTCTTTATACCACCCAACCTCAACCCGATCGGGTTAACCTTCTGCCCCAACCTGTCACCTCCTCAAGTCTTACTGCTCATCCAGGATCACGGTCACGTGACTCATCCGCTTCTTGATCGAAGCCGCCCTTCCTTGAGCCCTTGCCCTCCAACGCTTCAAGCTTGGACCTTGATCGACAAAAATTTCCTTGACGTACAGAATATTCTCGTCGATGTTCGGATTTTGCTTGGCGTTGGCCAGCGCCGACAGCAGCACCTTCCTCACGGGATCGGCCGCATATTTTCTCGTAAAAAGAAGGATCCTCTTCGCTTCCTCGACCTCTTTGCCCCTCACCAAATCGACAACCAACCGCATCTTCTGCGGCGACATACGAATGTATTTGGCAACTGCTTTTGCTTCCATGACTGACTCCAAATCGCCGGCGGGTACCACGTCCGCCCGGAGGGCAGGTTTCAAATCTGACCCTTGATTTTACTTGCGCAGCTTCGTTTTTCGGTCTCCGGCGTGGCTGTAAAAAGTTCTGGTCGGCGCAAATTCACCCAATTTGTGTCCGACCATGTTTTCGGTCACAAAAACCGGAATGAATTTTTTTCCGTTGTGCACCGCAAAGGTCTGTCCGATCAATTCCGGGGTCACGGTGGAACGACGCGACCAGGTCTTGATGACCGTTTTGCTCCCGCCGGCTTCCTGCTTTCGGACCTTTTCCAAAAGACTCTCTTCAATGAATGCGCCCTTCTTGATTGAACGTGCCACCTTATTAACCTCTTCGTTTTACGATATATTTATCGGTACTCTTGTTGGTCCGCGTCTTGTGGCCTTTCGTCGGCACGCCCCAGGGGGTGCAGGGGTGACGACCGCCGGAGGATTTTCCCTCCCCGCCGCCCATCGGATGATCGACGGGATTCATGACGACGCCCCTGACCTTCGGCCGCCGTCCGAGCCAGCGCGTCCTGCCCGCCTTGCCGAGGCTCAGGTTTTCCGAATCGATATTGCCGACCTGGCCGATGGTCGCCCGACATTCGAGAAACACTTTTCGGACCTCTCCGGAAGGCAGGCGGACCTGGGCATAACCCGCCTCCTTGGCCATCAGCTGTCCGTAGGCGCCGGCCGAGCGGATCAATTGCCCTCCACGTCCCACCTTGAGTTCCACGTTGTGAATCAGGGTTCCCAAAGGAATGTTCCTCAGGGGAATGGCATTGCCGGACTTGATGTCCGCTTTTTCTCCGCTGACGATGGGATCGCCTACGGTCATCTTGGACGGGGCGATGATGTATCGCTTCTCGCCGTCGACATAGTGCAACAGCGCAATCCTCGATGAGCGGTTCGGATCGTACTCAACGGATGCGACCCGGGCCTGAATATCGTCTTTGTCCCGCCGAAAATCGATCACCCGATAACGCCTTTTGTGACCTCCGCCGATGTGACGGCTGGTCAACCTGCCATAGTTGTTGCGGCCTCCCGTTTTCTTCAGAGGCCGTAAAAGACTCTTCTCGGGCGTCGATCTGGTCACCTCTTCGAAATCGGAGCAGGTCTGAAACCTTCTTCCTGGCGACGTCGGTTTGTATTTTTTGATTCCCATCCCTCTATTCCTCACCCAAACTGTCTCCGGCACTTGCCGACGGACAGGTTACACGCCGTCCCCGGTCTCGATACGGCTTCCCGGAGCCAGGGTCACGATCGCCTTCTTCCAGGAGCTTCGTTCCCCCATCATCCTGCCTGATCTTTTCTTCTTGCCGCGAACATTCATCACCCGGACGCTCAGCACCTTGACCTTGAAGAGTTTTTCAACAGCGCGGCCCACTTCGATACGGTTGGCCTTGACGTGAACCGCAAAGTTGTACTGATTTGCGGCGTCTCTCGCAATCGTGCTCTTTTCCGTAATCAAACTCTTTTTGATGACCTGATGCAGTTCCATTATGATATCAACGCCCCTTCAATGTTATGAACAGAGGGTTCAAGAAGGACGACATGATCGTATTTCAGCAAGTCGTACACATTGATTCCCTCCGAGCGGACCATTTTGACGTCCGGGATATTGCGCGATGATTTTTCCAGTACCGGCCGCGGCATATCGATCACGAAAAGGGTCTTCTTGAATCCAAAGCGGTCGATGACCTGCTGGAACTTCTGGGTCTTGATCTCTTCCATCGGAAAATCCCGCAGAATCGTCATTCGTTCTTCTCTGAATTTCATGCTAAGGGCGGAAATGAGCGCCAACCGCCTAACTTTCTTGGACACCTTCAGGTCATAACCGTGCGGCGTGGGTCCGAAGACAACTCCCCCCCCCTTCCAGATCGGAGAACGGGAGTGCCCCGCCCTGGCCCGCCCCGTGCCCTTCTGACGCCAGGGCTTCTTGCCGCCTCCGCTGACATCGCTTCGACCCTTGGTGCAGGCGGTCCCGCTCCGTCGGGCGGCCATCTGCATCCGGACCACCTCGTAAATCACATCCTCATTGACCGGCGCACCAAAGACGGCTTCACTGAGTTCAATCTCAGCGACTCTTTTATTTTCAATGTCGTATACACCCGCTACTGGCATTTTCCTCACCTTGAAGACGCTGCTTATTGACCCTTCTTGACCGCCTGTTTGATCAGAACAAATCCGTTCTTGCCGCCGGGAACGGCGCCGCGGACCAGAATCACATTGATCTCCGGTCGAACGGCCCATACCAGCAGGTTCTGCACTGTTTTTCTTTCGTACCCCATGTGACCGGGCAGTTTTGTACCCTTGAAAACACGGGAGGGATCGGCGCTCGCGCCGATGGAACCCGGGGCCCTGTGGAACATGGAGCCGTGCGTCGCTCGGCCGCCGCCGAACCCATGGCGTTTGATAACACCTGCAAATCCCTTGCCCTTGGTCGTTCCGACAACATCCACATAATCCCCGGGCGAAAACATTTCGGCATTCAACTCCTGGCCCAGTTCGCAGCTTTGCGGATCCACCTTGAATTCCCGAAGCACACGGAAGAAACCCTTATCCGCCTTTTTGAAGTGCCCCTGAATCGGCTTGGTCACATTGCGCTGTTTGATCCGCCCATACCCCAGCTGAAGGGCGTCGTAGCCATCCGTCTCCACGTTCTTTTTCTGAATAACGACGGAAGGCTCCACTTCGATCACCGTTACGGGAACGGAAATCCCTTCATCCGAAAAGATCTGGGTCATCCCCAATTTTTTGCCAATTAATCCTTTTATCATTATCCGGATCTTTCTCATTCACAAAAGCAGTTCATCCGTGACGAAGAATGGCCAACGGCTATGACGCCCGTTCCAAAGAACCCATCCCGCCCACAACTTACAACTTGATCTCCACGTCCACGCCTGCCGATAGATCAAGTTTCATCAGCGCGTCCACCGTCGCCTGCGTCGGCTCGACGATATCGATCAGCCGCTTGTGCGTCCGGATCTCGAACTGCTCCCGCGATTTCTTGTCGACGTGCGGCGATCGGTTGACGCAATACTTGTTGATCTCGGTCGGCAGCGGAATGGGACCTGCCACGCGGGCGCCCGTCCGTTTTGCCGTCTCCACGATATCATCCACCGAACGGTCGAGCAGCTTATAGTCGTACGCCTTCAGGCGAATTCTTATTTTTTGATCTTTCATGGTTTCATTCGATCCAATTTGATGGCTGTCCTATTCGATAATCTTGCTGACCACGCCGGCGCCCACGGTTCTGCCGCCTTCCCGAATGGCAAAACGGAGCTGCTCTTCCATGGCAATCGGCGTAATCAGGTTGACCTCCATCTCGACATTGTCGCCGGGCATGACCATCTCCACCCCTTCGGGAAGGTTGGCCACACCGGTCACATCCGTGGTGCGGAAATAGAACTGGGGGCGATAACCATTGAAGAAGGGGGTATGACGTCCGCCTTCTTCCTTCGTGAGCACGTAGACCTGAGCCTTGAATTTTGTATGCGGAGTGATCGAACCCGGCTTTGCGACGACCTGTCCTCTTTCCACTTCCTCGCGCTTCGTACCGCGGAGCAAAACGCCGATGTCGTCACCGGCCCGCCCTTCATCCAGCGTCTTGCGGAACATTTCGACACCGGTACATACGGTCTTGAAGGTCGGCCGGATTCCAATGATCTCCACTTCATCACCCGTCCGGACAATCCCGCGATCCACGCGACCCGTAACCACCGTGCCACGGCCGGAGATCGTGAAGACATCGCCGACCGGCATCAGGAACGGCTTCTCGGTATCGCGTTTGGGCAGGGGGACATAACTATCGACGGCAGCCATCAGATCCCAGACGGACTTGGCGTCAGGAGAGTTGGGATCATCCGCCTCAAGGGCTTTTAACGCTGAGCCACGGATGATCGGAATGTCATCGCCCGGGAAATCATATGCCGTCAGAAGCTCGCGCAGCTCCAGTTCAACCAGGTCCAGAAGTTCGGGATCATCCACCAGATCCACCTTGTTGAGATAGACGACCACGTAAGGCACCTGAACCTGACGGGCAAGAAGAATGTGCTCCCGGGTCTGGGGCATCGGGCCATCGGAGGCCGCCACAACCAGAATCGTACCATCCATATGCGCGGCGCCGGAAATCATGTTTTTGATATAGTCGGCATGACCCGGGCAGTCCACATGGGCATAATGACGCGTGTCCGTCTCATATTCCACATGTGAAATATTGATGGTAACCCCTCTTTCCTTTTCTTCCGGTGCATTGTCGATGGAATCAAAGGGTCTGAATTCGGCAAATCCCTTGGAGGCCAAGTGTTTTGTGATTGCGGCCGTCAACGTGGTCTTTCCATGATCAACGTGACCGATTGTGCCGATATTCAGGTGCGGCTTCGTCCTCTCAAATTTCTTCTTAGCCATTTCAAACCTCCTTAAACTTTGAATGGTTCGTTTGTCTTCAACTCCGTCTTATCCGATCCGTTTCTGAAAAAGAGTCCCCGTTAGAATCGATAATGGGCAAACGCCTTGTTGGCCTCGGCCATCTTGTGGACGGCCTCTCTTTTCTTGATCGCGCCGCCCCGGTTGTTTGCCGCGTCAATCAACTCCGCAGCCAACTTTTCGCGCATGGTTTTTTCCGAGCGCTCCCGTGCATGGCTAATCAGCCAGCGGATCCCGAGGGCGACCCGACGAGAAGGAATCACCTCCGTCGGAACCTGATAGGTCGATCCACCGACCCGCCTGGATTTGACCTCGATCACCGGTTTGACGTTGTTCACGGCCTTTTCAAAAACGTCGACCGGGGTCTCCTTGACCCGGTCCTGAATGATATCGAAAGCCCCGTAGAGGATGGACTCCGCGACGCTCTTTTTCCCCCGCTTCAGGAGGCTGTTGATGAATCTCGCCACCAGCCGGTTGTTGTACTTCGGATCCGGCAGGATCTCTCTCTTGGTAACTTCTCTTCTCCTCGGCATGATCTATCCCCGCTTAGCTCGGTCTTTTGGCCCCATATTTGGACCTTCCCTGCTTCCTGTCCTGAACGCCGACGGCATCCAGTGTCCCCCGGATGATATGGTAACGCACGCCGGGAAGATCCTTTACGCGGCCCCCACGCACCAGAACGACGGAATGCTCCTGAAGGTTGTGTCCCACCCCCGGAATGTAGGACGTGACCTCGTAACCGCTTGTCAGCCGCACCCTGGCCACTTTTCTCAGGGCTGAATTCGGCTTCTTGGGGGTGGATGTGTACACCCGGACGCACACCCCCCGCCGCTGCGGCGAACTCGCCAGCGCGGGCGTCGCGGCCTTGCCGGCGATCTTGGCCCTTCCTTTTCTAACCAACTGATTTATTGTAGGCATTACCCCTCCCAGCCGTTATTGAGCTGTCGATTTCTCTGGCGCAACAAAAGGCAGTCTAACTATCAATTTGCCGTTTCGATGTCAAGTACTTTCTCGCTGCTTTTTTGATCGGCAAGCGATTTCTCCAGCGGAATCGATTCTCCTCCGGTCGTTTCGATACCCAGTTTCTTGTACATGGAAAGCCCCGTGCCCGCCGGAATCAGCCTGCCCATGATGACATTCTCCTTCAGTCCGCGCAGGTAATCGGTCTTCCCGGCGAGGGACGCCTCCGTCAACACCCTCGTCGTTTCCTGGAAGGACGCAGCGGAAATAAAGCTCTGCGTGGAAAGGGACGCCTTTGTGATCCCCATCAGGATAGGCTCTCCTTGCGCCGGTCTGCCGCCCTGGGACGTCACGCGATCATTCTCGTCCTGGAATCGGATCCGTTCCACCTGTTCATCGGCGATGAACGAGGTGTCGCCGGGATCCTTGACCATTACCCGGCGCAGCATCTGGCGGACGATGACCTCCATGTGCTTGTCGTTGATCTTGACCCCCTGGAGTCGATAGACCTCTTGGACTTCATCCACAAGGTACCGGGCCAGTTCCTTCTCCCCCTTGATCATGAGGAGATCATGAGGGTTGTTGACGCCGTCCATCAGGGCCTCACCGGCCGTAACACGGTCCCCTTCCTGGACACTGACATGCTTCCCCTTGGGAATCAGGTATTCTTTTTCGTCCTCCGCATCGGGGGTGATGACGACCTTCCGCTTTCCTTTCGAGTCCTTCCCGTACGAAACGACGCCGTCGATCTCGCTGATTACGGCAAATTCTTTCGGTTTTCTCGCCTCAAACAGTTCGGCCACCCGGGGAAGGCCGCCCGTGATATCCTTGGTTTTGGTGGTCTCCCGGGGTATCTTGGCGAGGATATCGCCGGCGCTGACCGTATCGCCCTCGGAAACGACGATATTGGCACCGACCGACAAGAGATGACGAGCGACCGTGCTGGTTCCCGGCACTTTGGCCGTCTTGCCTGTTTTGTCCTTGATGGAAACCCGTGGACGCATATCCGTTCCCTTGGACTCGACAATGACCTTCCGCGAAAGGCCGGTCATCTCATCCACCAACTCCTGCATGGTCTTCCCTTCAATGATATCCCCGAACTTGATGGTTCCATTCACCTCGGCCAAAATCGGGATGGAGAAGGGATCCCATTCCGCAATCAGGTCTCCCCGTTTCTGATCTCTCGGCCCTTTCACCCGGCTGCCGTCCGCCACCTTGATATGCGCTCCGTAGGGGACAGGGTACTTCCCTCGGCTCCGTCCCTGTTCATCGAGCACATGGATCTCGGCGTTGCGATTCATGACGACCAGTCCGCCGGTTTTGCTCTTTACCGTATTCATGTTCATGAATCGGATGATTCCATCATGTCTCGATTCCAACGTGGAATGTTCCTCGAACTTCGCCGTCCCGCCGATGTGGAAGGTTCGCATGGTCAACTGGGTTCCCGGTTCTCCGATCGACTGGGCCGCAATGATCCCTACGGCCTCGCCGATGTTCACCAGATGACCATGGGAAAGGTCTCGCCCGTAACACATCGCGCAAACGCCGTGCTTCGACTTGCAGGTGAGAACGGACCGGATATTGATCTTCTCGATCCCGGCGTCATCGATCATGCGGACGAGCGTCTCGTCGATTTCCTGATTGGCGTTGACCAGAACCTCGCCGGTAAAGGGATCCCGAATCTCCTCCAGGGCTACGCGGCCCAGAACGCGATCCCCGGCCGTTTCAATGATCTCTCCACCTTCCATCAGCGCGGACACGTAGATCCCGTCTATTGTTCCGCAATCCTCCTCGGTGATAATACAATCCTGGGCCACGTCCACCAGTCGCCTGGTCAGATACCCCGAGTTGGCCGTTTTCAAGGCCGTATCGGCCAGTCCTTTCCGGGCGCCGTGCGTGGAAATGAAGTACTCGAGAACCGTCAGTCCTTCCCGGAAATTGGCCCGGATCGGGGTTTCGATGATCTCGCCGGACGGTTTGGCCATTAATCCTCTCATCCCGGCAAGCTGACGGATCTGAACCGCGCTTCCCCTGGCGCCGGAATCGGCCATCATGTAAATGGGGTTGAAGCTTTCGCCCTTGATCCTGCTTCCGTCTTGCTGAACGCGTTCTTCCATGGTAATCCCTCCCAGCATCTCGACGGCGATCTTCTCCGTCGCCTGGGCCCAGATATCGATGACCTTGTTGTATCTTTCGCCGTAGGTGATCAACCCGTCCATGTACTGTTTCTGGATCCCCAAGACGTCTTTATCCGCACGTCCTACGATCTCCTTCTTGTTTTCCGGAATGACCATGTTGTGGATGGCAATCGAAATCCCGGCGCGGGTCGCGTATCGGAATCCGATGTCCTTCAGACGGTCAGCCAGCAAGACGGTCGTTTTATCTCCACGGGTGCGGTAGCACTGGTTGATCAGGTTGGCCAGCTCCTTCTTGTTCATGACCTTGTTGACCGCGTCGAAAGAGATGGTCTCGGGGATCACTTCGTACAGAACGACCCGCCCCACGGTGGTCTCCTTCATTTCCCCATCGATGCGGACCTTGATCCTTGCGTGAAGGTCCACGGAGCGGGCATCCAGCGCCGATCGAACCTCTTCGCGGTC
Organism: Syntrophales bacterium; assembly: GCA_028712015.1. GTDB lineage: Bacteria > Desulfobacterota > Syntrophia > Syntrophales > UBA5619 > UBA5619. The sequence continues at coordinate 7,667 of JAQTRB010000009.1, read as the reverse complement.
GGCAAAGATCATCCCTTCCCCTTTGACGCCGCTCAGCGCCCGGGTCAAATAATAGATCCCCAGAACGATATCCTGGCTGGGGATGATGATCGGCATCCCGTTGGCCGGAGAGAGGATATTGTTGGTCGACATCATCAGGACCCGGGCTTCGGTCTGCGCCTCAAGGGAAAGGGGCACATGAACGGCCATCTGATCGCCGTCGAAATCCGCGTTGAACGCGGTGCACACCAGCGGGTGGAGCTGGATGGCCTTGCCTTCGATCAGGATCGGCTCGAACGCCTGCAGGCCGAGGCGGTGCAGTGTCGGCGCCCGGTTTAACATGACGGGGTATTCCCGAACCACCTCGTCGAGGGCATCCCACACCTCGGATGTCTCCTTTTCCACCAGCTTCTTGGCGCTTTTGACCGTCGTGACGAATCCCTTCTCCTGGAGACGCCGGTAGATGAACGGTTTGAACAACTCCAGGGCCATCTTCTTGGGGAGCCCGCACTGATGCAATCGCAAATCCGGACCGACCGTGATAACCGAACGTCCGGAATAATCGACCCTCTTACCGAGGAGGTTCTGGCGGAAACGGCCCTGCTTCCCTTTCAGCATGTCCGAAAGGGAACGGAGAGGACGTTTGTTCGTCCCGGTGATGGCCCTGCCTCTCCGACCGTTATCGAACAGGACATCGACCGCCTCCTGGAGCATCCTTTTTTCATTGCGGATGATGATTTCCGGCGCATTGAGTTCCTGCAGCCGCTTGAGGCGGTTGTTCCGGTTGATCACCCGCCGGTAGAGATCATTCAGGTCGGAGGTGGCAAACCGCCCCCCGTCGAGGGGAACGAGCGGTCGAAGGTCCGGCGGGATGACGGGAAGAACGGTCAGAACCATCCACTCCGGTCTGTTCCCCGACTTCCGCAACGCCTCAACCACCTTCAGCCGTTTGACATACTTTTTCCGCTTCGTCTCCGAAACGGAGATCTTCAGTTCCGCGCGGAGCTCGTCGTCCAATTTGTCAAGATCCACCTCCTCCAGCAGGATTCGGACGGCCTCGGCGCCGATGCCCGCTTGAAAGGCCTCCGGCCCGAATTGATCCCTCATGTCGTTGAATTCCTCATCGGACAGGAGGTCCATTTTTTTCAACGGAGTGTTTTTGGGATCGAGTACGATCCAGGACTCGAAATAGAGGACTTTCTCCAATTCCTTCAGGGTCAGATCCAGGACATTCCCGATGCGGCTGGGCAGGCTCTTGAGGAACCAGATGTGAGCCACCGGCGTAGCCAACGTGATATGTCCCATTCTTTCCCGGCGAACCTTCGACTGGATCACCTCGACGCCGCATTTCTCGCAGACGACGCCCCGGTGTTTCATCCGCTTGTAACGGCCGCACAGGCATTCATAATCCTTGACGGGACCGAAGATTTTCGCGCAGAAAAGCCCGTCCCGCTCCGGTTTGAAGGTCCTGTAGTTGATCGTCTCCGGTTTCTTGACCTCTCCATGCGACCAGGAAAGAATCTTCTCCGGCGAAGAAATGGATATCTTGATCGCATTGAACCTGACCGGATCCTTCGGCTTTTCAAAATAACTAAAAACGTCTTCCACGGATGATATCTCCTATATTGAAACGGACATGGAACGGGGAAAATCCTCCCGCCCGCATTTCTATTCCTCTTCGATCAGTTCCACGTCGAGGCAGAGGCTCTGGAGCTCCTTCACCAGAACGTTGAAGGACTCGGGCAATCCCGGTTCCGACGTATGCTCTCCCTTCACAATGGCCTCATACATCCGCGTCCTGCCGGCCACATCGTCGGACTTGACCGTCAGGAACTCCTGGAGAGCGTAAGCGGCGCCGTAGGCCTCCATCGCCCATACTTCCATTTCTCCCAATCTCTGCCCCCCAAATTGCGCCTTGCCGCCGAGCGGTTGCTGGGTCACCAGGGAGTAGGGGCCGATCGAACGCGCGTGAATCTTGTTGTCGACCAGATGATGAAGCTTCAGCATATAGATCATGCCCACGGTGATTTCCTGGTCGAACGGCTCTCCGGTTCTCCCGTCATACAGAACGGTCTGGCCGGTTTGGGGAAGGCCGCCGGCTTTCAGCATATTTTTGATTTCTTTTTCATCGGCGCCGTCGAAAACCGGCGTGGACACCATAATGCCTCTCTTCAGACGACCCGCGAATCCGCGAATTTCATCCTCGCTTGCCTCGTTGAGGAAGCGATTCACTTCCGGCGAGGAATAGACCGACTTCAATTCCCTCTTGAGCTGCTCCAGTCCGCAGTTTTTTTCGACAAGGGCGTTGATCTTATCCCCCATGCCCTTGGCCGCCCAGCCCAAATGCGTTTCCAGGATCTGCCCCACATTCATCCGGGAGGGAACGCCCAGCGGATTGAGGACGATGTCCACCGGTGTGCCATCCTTAAAATAGGGCATGTCCTCCTCGGGGAGTATCCGGGACAGAACGCCCTTGTTTCCGTG
>JAQTRB010000009.1:0-5104 GCA_028712015.1 Syntrophales bacterium | reverse complement strand
GTGTCCCGGACATCGCTGGCCTTTTCGCCGAAGATCGCCCTCAGGAGTTTCTCTTCCGAGGAAAGCTGCGTTTCTCCTTTGGGGGTGATCTTTCCGATGAGGATGTCGCCCGGCTTCACCGCCACGCCCATCCGCACGATACCGCTGTCGTCAAGATTTCTGAGCGCCTCTTCCCCAAGATTGGGGATGTCCCGCGTAATTTCTTCTTTGCCGAGCTTGGTGTCCCGGGCCATCGTCTCGAATTCTTCAATGTGAATCGAGGTATAGACATCCTCCTTGACAATTCGTTCGCTGACCAGGATCGAATCTTCGTAGTTGTACCCGCCCCAGGACATGAAGGCGACCATCACGTTCCTTCCCAGGGCCAGTTCTCCCCGGTCGGTGGCGGGTCCGTCCGCAATGATCTCTCCCTTGTTTACCTTCTGCCCCTGGCTGACAATGGGCTTCTGGTTGAAACAGGTGTCCTGGTTGGAGCGCTGATATTTGATCAGATTGTAGATATCCACTCCCGTGTCCAGGCCTTCTTTTGCCGGGGAGTCGCATTTGACGACGATCCGCGCGGCATCCACGCTCTCCACCACACCCGCTCTCCGTGCGGTCACGACGGCGCCGGAGTCCCTTGCGACAACGGATTCCATCCCCGTGCCCACCAGCGGCATTTCCGGTTTCATCAAAGGCACCGCCTGCCGCTGCATGTTGGATCCCATCAAGGCACGGTTGGCATCGTCATGCTCCAGAAACGGGATCAAGGTCGCCGCAATGCTGACCAACTGATTGGGGGAAACGTCCATCATATTGACATCCGTCGGTAAAACGGAGAGAAAGTCGGCGCCTTTTCTCACCGATATCAGCGCCCCGACAAACTTTCCATCCTTATCCAGAGGGCGATCGGCCTGGGCGATGATCAGATTTTCCTCCTCGATGGCCGTTAGATAGCGCACCTCGTCGAGCACGCACCCCTGTTTGACCACACGGTACGGCGTTTCAATGAAACCGAATTCATTCACCCGGGCAAACGTGCTTAGGGAGACGATCAGACCGATGTTCGGACCTTCCGGGGTTTCAACGGGGCAGATGCGGCCGTAATGCGTGGGATGAACATCGCGGACCTCGAATCCCGCCCGCTCCCGAGTAAGACCTCCCGGGCCGAGAGCCGACAATCGCCTTTTGTGTGTGATCTCGGACAGCGGGTTCGTCTGATCCATGAACTGAGAAAGTTGGCTGCTGCCGAAGAATTCGTTCACCACGGCGGACACCGGCTTCGCGTTGATGAGATCGTGGGGCATCATGGTTTCGATGTCCTGCAGGCTCATCTTCTCCTTGATGGCGCGCTCCATTCGCACCAGACCGATCCGATACTGGTTCTCGATCAGCTCGCCGACGGAACGGACCCGGCGATTGCCCAGGTGATCGATGTCGTCCACACTGCAATCGGGGACGCCGTTTTTCAGGTCGATCAGATACTTGACCGCCGCCAGGATATCTTCATTGCGCAAGACCGTTACGCTGGTCGGAACATCCAGCCTGAGCTTGTAATTCATCTTCGCGCGTCCCACGTCGGAAAGGTCATAGCTGTCCGGCTCAAAAAAGAGGCTGTTGAAGAATTTGTACGCGGTTTCCGGGGTGGGCGGATTGCTGGGCCGGAGACGTCTGTAAATCTCGATGATCGCGTCTTCCGCCGTCTCGATCCGGTCCATCAGAAGGGTATCGCGTATGGAGGCATTCTCTCGATCCTCATCGATGTGGATGAATTGGAATGAACCGATTTTCTTTTCGCGGAGCAGATGGATCTTTTCCTCCGTCAACTCCTCGTTGCAGCGAATCAGGATCTCGCCGGTTTTGGGATCGGGCACATCCGAAGAAATGATCCTGCCGACAATATTCTCGTCGCTGACCGGGATCCGAGTAATCCCGGAATCGGTCATCTTTTTCAGCAGCGGTTTTGAAATTTTCCGCCCCTTCTTGACGACGACCTCCCCCGTCTTCGTCTGCACGTCTTCCGGGGCCTTCTCGCCGACCAGAGAATCATTCACGGCCATGTAGAAACGACCGTCCTTCAGAAGAATCTGCTCGATGCTGTAGAAGTAATTCAGGATGAACTGCGTGGAATTTCCCATCGCCTTGAGCAGAATCGTCACCGGCATCTTCCGCCGCCGATCAATCCTCACATAGAGAAGATCCTTGGAATCGAATTCGAGATCCAGCCACGACCCGCGGATCGGGATGACTCTGGCCGAGTAGATCAATTTGCCGCTGGCGAGGGTCTTCCCCCGGTCATGGTCGAAAAAGATTCCCGGCGAGCGGTGGAGCTGGCTGACGATCACCCTTTCCGTACCGTTGACGATAAAGGTGCCGTTGTCGGTCATCAGCGGAATCTCGCCGAAATAGATCTCCTGCTCCTTGATGTCCCGGATGGGTTTGGGCTCCGTATTCCGCTCCGTATCAAAAACCACCAGCCGAACCACGATCTTCAGCGGAGCCGCGTAGGTCATTCCCTTCTGAACGCACTCCTGCATGTCGTATCGGACAGCCCCAATTCTATAACTCACGAATTCCAGAGAACATTTTCCGCTGAAATCGGAAATGGGGAAGACGCTGTTAAAGGCGCCCTGGAGACCATAATTTCCCCGCTTGTCCGGATGGATCTCCTGCTGAAGAAACTTTCGATAGGAATCGGTCTGGATATCGATCAGATTGGGAATGTCCAGTATCCTTCGGATCCGTCCAAAATTCTTTCTAAATTCGCCCATAACATCCTTTCGCCTTTAACCGCCGGCGATCTCCGTTTTCCCCGTAAAAAAATAGAGAAAAGAACCCCACCCAACTTGTCTTTCTGCAGTTTCATGCAGACAACCTGTTGTATCGCGGGGTTCTGTCCCTGACCGTTCTTTTCAGGCGTCGCGCAATTACTTGATTTCGACGGCGCCGCCTACCTCTTCGATCTTCTTTTTGATGTCGGCAGCCTCATCCTTGGAAACGGCCTCCTTGATCGGTTTGGGAACACCGTCCACCAGATCCTTCGCCTCCTTGAGGCCCAGCCCCGTGATGGCCCGGACCACCTTGATCACCTGAATCTTCTGATCCCCGAATCCCGTAAGGATCGCATCGAACTCCGTCTTTTCCTCAACCTGAGCCGCCTGGGCGGGTCCGGCCGCCGCAGCCGCCATGGCAACCGGGGCGGCAGCGCTTACTCCGAACTTCTGCTCCAACTCCTTCACCAGCTCCGAAAGCTCAAGAACCGTCATCCCTTCAATAAATTTTACGACATCCTCTTTGGTTATCTCGTTCGCCATTGTTCCATTCCTTCCTGTATGTAATTTGTTAGTTTGCTGAAGCCTTTTTTTCACGATATGCATCGAGAACCTGCACAAAGTTCCTCGGAACCCCGCTCAGGACATTCACGAGCGAAGTCTGCATCCCGACCATCAGGGAAAGCAGTTTCCCGATCAGAACCTCCCGGCTCGGCAATTCGGCCAGAATCCCAAGCTGTTCCCTGCTCAGAGGTTTGCCGCCCATGACGGCCGCCTTGATCTCAAGACTGGCATTCTTCTTGGCAAAATCGACCAGCGCTTTGGTGGTTTCGACCACGTCGCCGTGTGTGATCGCAACCGCCAGAGGACCCCGGAAGTGATCTTCCAGTAAACCAAAATCCGTCTCGCGGGAAGCGATCGAGAGCAGCGTGTTCTTGACCACCCTGAGTTCCGCATCGGATTTGCGCAGAGCAATCCTCAGCGCCGTCATCTTCGCCACGTCCATTCCGCTGTAACCGGCCAGAACCGCCAATTTGAAATCTTTGAGTTTCTCGTGGAGCTCAGCAGCAACCTGCTCTTTTGTTCTCCGATCCAATATAAGCCTCCTTTCCCATCTGATCCGCTCTTCCCGGCCTCCGGAAAAGAACCGGATGAAAACGTCAGAGAACAGAGCAACATACAGGACAATTTTCCCGGCCTTACAGGCCGTTTATCCCAGTCTCGGCAGGCCGGCCGATTGCGTTTAAACTTCCTGTACCTGCTGTCTCAGACCCGTTTTCCAAATATCCCGTAACCCCCTTAGGGGCCAGGGGATTATATGTTCCGCACGGCGAGGGGATCCACCTTAGCCCCGGGACCCATGACGGTCGAAAGGCAAATGCTCCGGATGTACAGTCCCTTGCTCGATGCGGGCTTGAGCTTGATGATCATCTCCAACAGGGCCAGAAAATTCTCCGTCAATTTTTCCGCGCCGAAAGAGGCCTTGCCGATAGGACAATGGACAATGCCCGCCTTTTCCACCCGGAATTCCACCTTTCCGGCCTTGAGCTCCTGCACGGCCTTTCCCACATCAAACGTCACCGTCCCCACCTTCGGATTCGGCATCAGTCCGCGTGGGCCGAGGATCTTTCCCAGTTTTCCCACGCTGCCCATCATATCCGGGGTGGCGACAACCCTGTCGAACTCAAACCAGCCGCCCTTGATCTTCTCAACCACTTCATCCGAGCCCACGACATCGGCGCCGGCCTCCAGGGCCTCCTTCTCTTTTTCACCCTTGGCAAAAACCAGCACGCGAACGGATTTCCCAAGTCCATGGGGGAGAACCACAGAGCCCCGGACCATCTGGTCGGCATGCGCCGGATTCACCCCGAGCCGGATGGCGGCATCGACCGTCTCGTCAAATTTCGCCCCGGCCGTGGAGACAACCAGCGCTACCGCCTCCTGCACGGAATATCGTTTTCCAGCCTCGATCTTTTTCCTCGCCTCGATGTACCTTTTGCCTCTCTTGGACATGATCAAACCTCAAAGTGAAAGCCACCGCCTGGAGACGGGGGACTCTGCGAAACCTTCCGATTCGGACGCCCGCCGGCTTGCCACCCGGTGTTCCGCCGAAAGCAACCGGGTTATCCGCCCGCGACCTCAATCCCCATGGAACGGGCCGTCCCCTCAACAATCCGGATCGCACCCTCGATATCCACGGCATTCAGGTCGTTGTATTTCAACTCGGCAATTTCCCGAACCTGCTTGGCCGTGACCGCTCCAACCTTATCCCGTTTCGGATCGCCGGAACCCTTGGCGATCTTAGCCGCCTGCTTCAGCAACACGGACGCGGGCGGCGTCTTGGTCACGAAGGT
>JAQTRB010000168.1 GCA_028712015.1 Syntrophales bacterium | reverse complement strand
TTCGGATCTCCCGCCGGGAGCGGATCTGCCTGGAACGCCGCTGGGTGCAGGTTGAAACCGAATTCGGGGCGATCCGGATCAAGATCGGCGAGCGAGACGGCCGGCCGGTCACCGCATCCCCCGAATACGAGGACTGCAGGAAAGCCTCTTTCGAGCACGGCGTTCCGCTGCGGCGCATCCATGAAACGGCTCTGGCCGTCTACCGGACAGCCCAGGAGACCGCTTTCCGCTCCCGACCGTCCCATCATCCCCGGAGGAAATGACCTCAAAGAGGATTCCCCCGGCTGCCCGCCCTGCATTCATGAGGATAAATCGTTATGAGCGGATTCTCATCTGCCGTTTCCAATGAAACCAAGCAAAGGCTGCTGGCGATTACACTGGCCATGGAAACGTACACGATCGGCGCTTCCGTTGTCGGCATGGCCACATCCAATTCCATCGTCTTTGTGGCCAATTTTGTGATTGCGCTGACGGGGGCCTTGGCGTCCGGCCTCTCCCTGTATACGGTCAAACAGATGTCCCGCAGCGCCGACCTGAAGAACACGTATGGATTTGGCCGTCTTGAAACCGCGTCCAGCATCGTCGTGGGCTTGACGATGATCCTGGCCGTCGCCTTCATCACGTTTGAAGCCTTTAAAAAGATCATCCACCCGGTTGAACAGGAGGGTGGATTGCTGGGCATTCTCCTCACCTGCGTATCCCTCGCGGTCTCTCTGTGGCTGTGGATCAGGAATTATCGACTGACCAAGACCGAACACTCCCCGATCTTTGAAGCCATGTGGCGGATGGCGCGGATGGGGGCGCTGGAGGATTTCCTGATCATCGATGCCGTCGGCATCTCTCTGATCTTCAGCGGTTACGGATGGGCGCGTTTTCTCGATGTCGGAGCGTCCCTGCTGCTGGCCGTCGTCCTGTTGAAGTCCATCAAGGACATCCTGTCCGGATCCATGAGCGATCTTTTTGACCGGAGCCTGGACGAACGCGATCAGATTGTGATCATTCGGGAACTCGTAAACCACTTTGACCGGTATGAACAGATACACGGCTTTCGCACCCGCCGTTCGGGAAGTCAGATTTTTGTCGAATTGTTTCTGGAATTCGATCCGAACCAGAAGATGCAGCAGACCTATGACGCCATCCAGCGGCTGGAAACCGCCATCAAGGAGCAGATTCCCCATGCACAGGTCATGATTGTGCCGAGCCGGGAGGAGGTTCCTGCCTGAATCCTTTGATCTTCGATCGAGAAGGATCTTCTTCTGATTCATGCAAAAGTCACACTTGGATATCGGTCTTCAGCGCTTCTGGAGCGAGAGCGGCAGCTCCAGATTGTTGGCCTCGAGCAGCTCTCTCTTCGTGAGGATCTCCTCCGACGGTCCATCGGCAACCACCCTCCCCTCCCCGATCACGATGCAGCGCCGGCAGACATCGAGGATCAGGTCGAGGTCGTGGGAGGCGATGATCTTGGAATGGGTAAACCCCTTCAGCAACGAGATCAGTAACCGCCTCGACCTGGGGTCCAGCGTTGCGGCCGGTTCGTCCATCGCGAGAATGTCCGGCTCCATGGCCATCACCGAGGCGATCGCGACGGCGCTCTTCTGTCCGGCCGAGAGATGGTGCGGCGGCTTGTCCCTGAGGGAAAGGCCGTTGACCATGGCCAGGGCTGTATCGACCCGCTCCCGAACGCGCGCCTCGTCCAGTCCGAGATTGAGCGGGCCGAAGGCGACATCGTCGAAAACCGTCGGCATGAAGAGTTGATCGTCGGGGTTCTGAAAAACGATGCCGACCTTTTTGTGGATCTCCCGCCGGGTCCTTGCCGTCAAGGCAAGATCTCCGATCGTCACCGTTCCTTGCGTCGGCAGCAGACAGCCGTTCAGGTGCTGCAGCAGCGTCGATTTTCCCGCCCCGTTGGCGCCGACGATGCCGACCGACTCCCCGTGGGTGATCCGGAAGCGGATGCCCCGGAGCGCCTCCGTCCCGTCGGGATAACGGAAATGGACGTCCGCAAAATCGATGATGTGATGGCTCATGGCCACACCCCCTGGGCAAGGCGGCCGATCCCTTCGGTCACCGGATAGAACTTGAATGCCCCCAGCAGGATCGTCGCCGCCGCCAGGAAGGCCAGATCCCCAAAGGAAATCCGGAATTTCCGGAGCATCGGGATGTCCCCCCGGAACCCCCGGGAGAGCATCGCGCCGTAAATCCTCTCGGCGCGATCCACCGTCCGCAGAAAGAGGACCCCGACGAGGCGCACGAACACGGCCACTCCCAAACCACGGCGGCCGAAGGTACGCATGTCGCGCGCTCGCGTCATTCGCATCGCCTCCTCCGCGAGGACAAAGAGATAGCGGTAGAGAAACAGAAGCTGGGAAACGAAAAGGGGCGGGAAACCCAGTCGCCTGAGGGCGTGACAGATGCCGGGAAACGACGTCGTCGCAACCAGCAGCAGCGCCGCGCCGGTCGTGAGCACAAATTTCAGCAGAATCGAAAGAAACGACAGCCATCCGGCCGATATGGGAAGCCCGGCGATGACGGTGACGGTCCGCGTGTCGAGAACGGGATTAAAGATGCCGATCGTCAGCGCAAATGGAGAGACGAAGACGATCTTTCGGAGGATAAAACCGGCGGGGATGCCGCCCAGGGTCAACAGCAGCACCGGAAACAGGAAGAAAGGAAGCAGTGCTACAATTTCATGGGGCGGAAAGGAGATCACGGTGATCAGAAACAGCAGCGTGGCGACCACCTTGACCCGCGGATCCAGGCGGTGGATCAAGCTCCGCCCATAGGAGAGCCGGTCGAGCCGGCCGACGGCAAAGTAGCGTTCGTCGAAAGTCATGGGGTCATTCCGGACTGCCCGACCTCCTCATGAACCGGCCTTACAGCCGGCCGCAAGACACAGCGATGCGTCGGCGGCGTCCTGTTCATCTTGCGGGACCCCCCCTGCGGAAAAATCGAATCCCCGCACCGATGAATCCGACCATCGCCAGGACGATCACCCCGCCGACAATGCCGGCCGTTGAGGTTCCGCTGTCGATCCCCGGCCAGTCGGAAGACACCTCTTTTGTCTTCGGTTCCGATTCCGGCGGCCGGAAATTGTAATCGGGAAGAAAGGCGGTTTTCTGCTGAATCCCCTTGAGCACGGCGGCAATGCCCTCCTCCGCCTCCGGGAGTTCGCCCTTGCCGGTTACTTTTTCAATGGACCACTCCAGACCGTCCGGATGGGTCGAGGCAAACCAGGAGAGGAACCCGCCGGTGACGATCACGCAAATCCCGAAGGTGATCATGATTTTCCGAAATGAAACCCTCGGGCCGAGGGGCCGGGAAGCGGTCATGCTCTCGATCAGTTCGGGTCTGGCCCCGTGAACGTAGGCGATCACCCCGGCCGTCACGACGCCTTCGACAATCCCGATCGCCAGGTGGATCGGCTGCATCAGCAGCACAAAGGCGTTGAACGGCAGCTCGCTTTTCCCGGAGGCCAGCGTCTCCAGAACGACGGAAAAGGCGCCGAGCTGCAATGCCGCGACAACGCTCACAACGGATGCGACAAGGATGCGCCCGGGGTTTTTGCCGTCTCCAACCCACGGCTTGTAGATGAGCGGATAGACCAGGAAACAGGGATAAAAACCCAGGTTCCAGACGTTGCAGCCGAGCGCCAGCAGCCCGCCGTCGGCGAAGAAGAGCGCCTGGACGATCAGGACTGAGGCCATGACGAGAAAGGCCGCGTGGGACCCGAGCAGGATGGCAAGGATCATCCCGCCCCCCAGGTGTCCGCTCGAACCGGTCCCGGGGATTGTGAAATTGATCATCTGCGACGCGAAAATGAACGCGCCCAGGACTCCCATCAGCGGGATCAGACGATCGTCGAGCCGGCTGCCGAGTTTTTTGGAGGCATACCCGCCGACCGCCACCGATCCGGCCCACAATGTCGTCCCGACGGCGGGAGAGAGCAGCGCATCCGCCATGTGCATGGTTGTTTTTCCTTTCCCGTCTGGAATCTCATCATGCCATGAATACAACATTCGTGGCACGACAGCGCAAAAAAATAATACGGCTATCCGATCTCGCTGCCCGTGGTCGACATGCTGAGGGTTCCGTGCCGGACGCCTTTGATCGATGTCAGGGCATCGGCCAGCCGCTGCACCTCTTCGGCCTTTCCGCGGGCGGCAACGATCTCCAGGCAGTTGTGGTGATCCAGATGGATGTGCTGGGTCGAGATGATCACCTCCTGGAATTCATGCTGGGTGTCCGTCACCTTGGCCAGGACATCCCGCTTGTGATGATCGTAGATGAGCGTCACGGCGCCGGCCACCTCGCCGCCTTTCCGCCATGCCCTCTGGACCAGTTCCCGGCGGATCAGGTCCCGCAGCGCTTCCGAGCGGTTGGTGTATTGCCTCTCCCGGATGAGGGCATCGAATCTCTCCAACAGAGGCCTCTCCAGAGAAACGCCGAAACGGACCAGTTCAGACATCTTCCAATCACCGTATCCC
>JAQTRB010000167.1 GCA_028712015.1 Syntrophales bacterium | reverse complement strand
GGCGTGCTTCGCGGTCATGCCTCCCTGCTGAGTTCGGTCGATGTCGGGGAACTCGGATTTGTCCGGGATCAAAAGAAGACCCGTTACGCGGTGAACACCGGATATGCGGAGGTTACGGCGTCCAAGGTTACGGTGCTGGTGGAAACGGCGGAGAGAGCGGACGAGATCGACGTCGAAAGGGCGCGTCGAGCCAGGGAACGGGCCGAGGGAAAAATGGCGAAGCTGTCGAAAGAGGATGCCGATTTCGAGAAAGCCAAACTGGCATTGCTGCGGGCGGTGACCCGCCTGAACGTTTCGGGGAAAGCCTAATCCTCTTCCTGGACGGAGATTTCGACGATCTCAAATTCCCGGATACCGCCCGGGGTGCTGACGCTGATCTCGTCGCCGACGCTTTTCCCGATCAGTGCCCGTCCGATCGGAGAGGTGACTGAAATGCGGTTCTTCTCCAGATCCGACTCCAGGGGACCGACCAGCTGGTAGTTGATCCCCTTGCCGGTGCCGATCTCCTCGATCGCGACGATCGTGCCGAAAACGACCCTTTCGCAAGTCAGGTTCTTCAGATCGATCACATTGGACATCGCCAGATTGTTTTCCAGTTCCTGCATCTTCCCGTGAAGGTAGGATTGCCTCTCCTTGGCTGCCGTGTATTCCGCGTTCTCCGACAGATCTCCCTGTGCCCTGGCTACTTCGATGTCCTTGATGTTCTGGGGGATGGAAACTGTCTTGAGAACCTCCAGCTCCCGCTTCAACTTGGCGAATCCCCCCCTGGTAATGGGTATCTTTTCCATGAACCTTCTTCTCCTGCCCTTATGATGGGCGTGCTTTTCAGGTGGGCACAAATCCTGCCCGCCGGCTATTGCACGAGGTCTGATCCTTAATCGAGAAAATTCGGGGTGTCAAGAAAGAAATCAACGATGGCGCGGATTCTTGTCACCGCTCGGAATCTGTGTTAGAAAGCAACCCATCCGGACCGCTTTACAACCAACGGGACCGGAAGAGCCGGGAACGTTTTTTTGATTTCCCGGAATGAAAAGGGGTGCAAGCTTGGCATGTTCGATCAATATGAGCGTGATATAAATTACTTGCGTGTTTCCATCACGGACCGGTGCAACCTGCGTTGCCGCTACTGTATGCCCAAGGAGGGATTTTCCCAAATCGGTCACGAAGATATTCTCCGCTATGAGGAGATCCATCGGATCGTCCGGGTTGCGACGAAGCTGGGGATTTCGAAGGTCCGGATCACCGGCGGCGAGCCGCTGGTCCGTCGGGGGGTCGTGCAGTTCATCGCCTCGCTCCGGACAATCCCGGAATTGAAGGACGTCAGTCTGACGACGAACGGCATCCTTCTCGACGGCTTTGCGGAAAGTCTCTACGAGGCGGGGATCCGGCGGATCAATATCAGCCTCGATTCACTCGACGCCGAAAAGTACGCTCGGATCACTCGGGGCGGGGACATCCGGGCCGTTTTTCGGGGGATCAGAAAGGTTCGGGAAGCCGGATTTTCTCCGATCAAGATCAACGTTGTGGCCATCAAAGATTTCAACGACGACGAGGTGCTGGACTTCGCCCGTTTGACCCTGGCCGATCCCTATCAGATCCGCTTCATCGAGCTGATGCCGCTGGGCCGTGCGGGAATCGAGAGCAACGGTCGGTACCTCTCCAACGCCGTCGTCCGGGAGAAGATCGAAACCTTCATTCCGCTCGAACCAATCAATGGTCGGGGAAACGGAAGCGACGGCCCGGCGCGGATCTACCGGATGAAGGGCGGCGTGGGAGAGATCGGCTTTATCAGTCCGGTCAGCCGTCACTTCTGCCGCTCTTGCAACCGTCTCCGTCTGACGGCGGACGGCCAGCTTCGGGCCTGCCTGCTGTCGGACGACGAAACGGACCTCAAGGGTCCACTTCGGGCGGGTTGCGCCGACGGGGAGATCGCGGCGCTCATCGCGACGGCGATTGCCCGGAAACCGGAGCAGCACGAGATTGCCTGTCATGAGAGTCAAGTCAAGAAGTGCATGAAGGAGATGCAGAAGATCGGCGGGTGAAGCGAATCTTTTCGGAGCGGCGGTTTCGCCTGTGAGCGAACAGGGAAGGAACGCCGGACCCTGATCCGACGATGTCTTGATGCAGAGGGGAAACATCCATGACTGCGGGGGGGACCAACCAGGACGACCTTCAGGCAGCGCCCGCCGACCGTTATCTCGATGGGAGGATCAAAAGCCTCATCCTCGACTTGACGGAGCCTCGGGCAGGGGAGAGACTGCTTGACGTCGGCTGTGGAAGCGGGGAACATCTTGCCCTCTTCCGCCGGAAAGGGTGCGATGTCACCGGAATCGACTCCTCCCCGCTCCTGCTCGATCAGGCCGCGAAGCGGCTCGGAAATCGCGTTGAACTCAGAGACGGCCGGGCGGAAGACCTCCCTTTTTCAGACAACGAATTCGACGTGGTCACCCTGATTCATTCCCTCGAATATACGGACGATCCGGGGATTGCGATCGCCGAGGCGATCCGGGTGTGCCGGGGGCGGATTTTCATTGGGGTGATGAACCGCTGGTCCTTGCTCGGTGCGCAGGGGCGGCTGCAACGCCTCTTTCCTCCCCCGGTCTCCCGAAAGGCCCGTTTCTTCCGCCTGGCCTCTCTGACCGGACTGATCCGGCGGCAACTCCCCGGGGTTCGGACCCGGTGGGGCAGCGTCATCTTTCTCCCCTGGGGGTGGTATGGCTTTGCCGCCTTTTTGGAGGAGCGGTTCCCCGTGATGAACAACCCGTTCGGCGCCTTCTGCGGTCTCTCCTTTTCGGTGACGTTTTCCTTTCGAACCATCCAGGAGATTGTCCGGGAGCCCACGGCACTTGCCACCGAAGGCGGCAGGCCGATGCCCGGCGTCGTTCGGGAATGCAAGAAAAATCGGCTGCTGTCCGCCATGAATGGGAGAATCGACGATGGTTCATGAGGCTCTGTTGTATGAAAAAGAGGTTGAGAGCCGGGTAAGGTGCGGCCTCTGCGCGCATCGGTGCCGCCTCGATCCCGGAAAGCGCGGTCTCTGCGGCGTCCGGGAAAATCGGGATGGAACCCTCTACAGCTTGATTTTTGGGACCATCCTCGCCGAGAATGTCGATCCGATCGAAAAGAAGCCTTTTTTTCATTTCCTGCCCGGTTCGCGCTCTTTCTCGATTGCCGCGCCCGGCTGCAACTTTCGTTGCTCCTTCTGCCAGAATCATGAGATCTCGCAGATGCCCCGGGAGCAGAGGCGAATCGTCGGGCGGGAGAGGACCTCGGCGGAGATCGTGGCGCAGGCCGTCCGGAGCAGCTCCAAGAGTATCGCCTATACCTACACGGAGCCGACGGTCTTCTTGGAGTTCGCCTTTGAAACCGCGGGGATCGCAAGAGAAAAGGGATTGAAAAATGTCTTCGTGACGAACGGCTACATGACCCCCGAGGCGCTCGCTCTGATTGCGCCCCGTCTCGAGGCGGCGAACGTCGATTTGAAGTCCTTCCGCGATGACTTCTATCGTGAACAGTGCGGCGCGCGACTCCAGCCGGTCCTCGACAACCTGAAAAAGATGAAGGAGCTGGGGATCTGGGTCGAGGTGACGACCCTGCTCATTCCGGGGCTGAATGACGGCGAAGAGGAGCTTTGCGAAATCGCCGCTTTTGTGGCCTCCCTCGGGACGGAAACCCCCTGGCATATCAGCCGCTTTCACCCTCAGCACAGGATGATGCGAACGCCGCCCACCCCGGCCGGGGCGATCCAACGGGCGGCGCGGATTGGCCGATCCGCCGGGTTAAAGTACGTCTACAGCGGGAATCTGCCCGGCGATGCCGGGGAGAACACAAGCTGCGCCCGTTGCGGTCGACTGCTGATCGGTCGCTGGGGTTTTACCGTCGAGCGTTTGGAGCTCAACGGAGCGGCCTGTCCGGGTTGCGGTGTGTCGCTCGAGGGGATTTTCGAATGATCGGTTGGTCAACACCTTTTTGCGGCGTTTCCATCCCGCAGGAGACCGGAACCATGGATGAAACGAATGAGGACCTCTGGGAGGTGATCGCCACGGCTGCCGGGATGACACAGGCAAATCTCATCACGGGTCGGCTCGCGAGCGACGGCATCCGGACCCGGCTTCGCTACGAAGCCGCCGGAACGATCTACGCGATCACGGTGGACGGTCTGGGTGAGGTGCGAATCCTCGTTCCCGTGCCGGATTGGGAGCGGGCGAAGGAGATCCTCTCGGCTTCGTACGACGATGGTGATCTCCCCTGGAACAAAGAGGCCGACGATCCGGTTATCAAATCCAACGGCACAAAAACGTGACCCGGCCGCTCTCCCGAACTCGGTGTCGATGGGGAAACAACATCACCGTCACGGAGCCGGCCCTGCGCCATCCTCGATTCGTCGGCTGAGCGCGGATGGAGACCCTCAAAAAGACCCTTTCGAATGTCTGCGTCGTTCCTTTTTGGAAAGCCTTCTTTTTTGCTGAGCCTTCGCCATTTGGACG
>JAQTRB010000166.1 GCA_028712015.1 Syntrophales bacterium | reverse complement strand
TGGTAAACCCCATCCGGAGCAAGACCGAATAGGAGAACGGGGCTGCCCGCTCCAATGTTCTCGGGTTGTGTCGCTCAAGGCGGCCGGCAACGGCCGTCGTAGAGGAATGATCATCGCCGTCTTCCGGTTGACCGGAAAACGGAACAGAATTCGGCTTATGATCCGCTCCGGCACCTTTCCCCTGAAAACCCGCTGAAAAGAGCCGCTGTCTTTCAGCGGGTTTTTCCGTGATTACCGATCATCCTCATCGTCGTCGTCATAGAGCTTTGCCGCTTCCTGCGCCTCTGCCGGAACCTCCGCTTGGATCGAGCGGGTGATCCCTCGGGCCAGCAGCGCCAGGATCAGGAAGAGCAGAATGACGGAAAGAACCAAGATCAAGATGATCGTCGTCGTCCAGGATTTTGCCTCTTTTTCGATCTTCTGGGATGTTTTGACGGCCAGTTCGTTGTATTTTTCTACATCGAGCCCCATGCCGACCCATCCGAAACCGGCGGGCGCCGGATAATCCCCGGAAAAGAACTTGATCGGCGCGTAGGCCACGAACTTGGTGTGACCCGCGAACTTGTACATCTTCAACCCCGCATTTCCCGCCGCCGCATCCCGGGCCACTTCCGGGAGATTTGGATCCATGTAGCCGAGGAGATTGAGGTTCAGAACCGCCTCGCCCCTCTGCGACATCTCCGCCGAATTCTTGTCGGTCAGCGCGGGGACCGGGATTCCGTTGGGGCCCAATCCCGCGATGTGGTAATCATAGGGATGGGAGATGACCAAACCCCTGTTGTCCACGATGTAGGCGTAGTTTCCCGTGGAGGCGTTTACCTCCGCTTCGAAGACGTGACCCGCTTGCGTGGGTACGAGATGGTCCGTGAATGCGGCCAGGTGACGGTAATCCAAAGCGAGGGTCAGGACGCCGGAAAAGCCATGCTGGTCGAAGACGGGTGTGGCGAGGCGAAGGATACCGGAAAAACGCTTCCCCTTCTCGAAATCGGATCGATTGACGTACCAGCCGTTGACGCGCGATAGATAAACTTCGCCGCGTTTCAACGCCTTGGCGGCGGCGAAGTAATGCTCCGTTTTGTAGGTTGTGTTCGCGGGCTTTCCGACATTGCTGAGCTTTGATTTTTCAACCGCTTCGCCGTTCACGATCCGGATCAGTTCATTCCCGTTTTGATCCGTCAATCCCATCTCCGTGTAGAGATAGGAGAGGACCTGGCGTACCTTGCCGCCCTCCCGTACCCAGAGCGGTTTTCGGTTTTCCCGGATGAACTGTTTGAACGCGGCGTCGGTTGTTGGGATAATGGTCGCGATCAGCAGATCCTTTTTCCTCTCGTTGAGGAAACCGGCGATTTCTTCCGCTGTGTTGACGGCGCGTATCTTTATCTCTTGCTGGGATTTCTGGTCAAGTACGTTGACCGCCCCTTCCTTTACGGTAACCCCCAATTTGAATATTCCGTTGGCAATCAGGATCGCCATCAGCGACAAGGGGATTACGATAAGCAGGAAGAAAACCCTCGCTACGGTGAACAACTGCTTACCCTTATTCGTGTCTGCCATGCCGTTTTCCCCCTAACCATGGTTGAATGGATAGTGATTTCCGACGCATTAGCCCGCCAGGAAATATTTCATGTAAGGGTTGGCATAGAGCAGAACAAGCGATACGACCAGGGCGTAGATCGCGATCGATTCCGCCATGGCCATGCCGACGAGCATCGTCATCATGATCTTTCCCTGAACGCCGGGATTCCGGCCCACGGCCGAGCAGGCGCCGCTGGCCGCGGTTCCGATCCCCAGGCCGGCGCCGACGGCGCCGACGCCGATCGCGAATCCCGCCGCGATCATCGCCCCGACGGCAAACAGGACCTTCGTATAAGATTCGCCGCCCGCGGGGAGGGCTTCCGCGGCAAACGCGAAAGTCGAACTGAGCAGGAGGACCGCTGAAGAGAAGAGCAGGGTGAGCAAACCTTTTCCAAATTTCTGAACCATCGTCTTTCCCCTTTCCTGATAGTGAGTTTGTTGCCCTTCCATACCACAAACGTGATCATGGAAAAAGGCTTTCTTGATCCACCCGGGCTCTGCAACAGATGTGCCATTCGTCCCACGAAGAACGATATTGTCCAAACCATTGTCGACATTGTGCTATTCCTTTTTCTTGATGAGGGAGTGACTCCGAGCCTGACGGAAAATGGTTGAACATTCCGTTCAACGGGATGTAAGGCTTGAACGAAAGATGAAACAGGGGCCCGCGAGGACGAGCGCTCGATCGTCACAAGACGCCGCAGCCGGCCGGAAGGAACGCCAAATTTCTGTTGATAATTTCCCGACGGGCCGTTAGGATGGCTCTGTCCGGATTCGATGCGGGACAAAGCCGGAACACCGATACGGCATGGCCGGACGGCGCGACGGTTCGTTCCGAGACGGACCCATTCCGTAAAGCTGCAATCATAAAGAGAGGTTTCGTCATGCCTGAGCTGCTGACTGCAGCGACCTATCTTGTTGTGTGGCTCATCTGCTGGCGGGTGATCGGTATCGAAAGCGGTTTGACAAAGTTGATCCTGTCCCTGGGGGCGGCGATCTTCGTGTTCGTGCTGCTTTCCGTCAGAGAACATCAGCGAAAAAAGAGGGGGGGCAAGTAACGGGGTCCGATTTTTTGCAGGATCGGGAAGATGAAAGCAACGGCGGGCGACAAATGGATTCGAGCGAAATGGGGAACAGAGGACGGTTCAACCGGGTCGTGATCTCCGTCGGTTTGACGGCCGTGATCGTGATCGTTCTGATCCTGCTGCTCGCGCTGACCGTTCGCCATGCCCGGGAAAAGGAGATGGTCGGACAGTTCGGTTTGCAACAGGCGGCCATTGCCAGGGGAACCGCTGCCCGTTTGGAGAACCTGATCTCCCCGATTGAAAAATATCTGTCCCTGTTGGCGACCCAGCCGGAAAACGAGCTCGGCGGTGAAAAAAGGATCCGCGATGTCCAGCAGGTGATGGGGGGAAAAATCTCATTTGCCGTCGTGATGGATGAAAACGGATCCATCCTGACGAGATATTCTCCCACCCCTTCGGGAACCAAGGAACGCATTCCATGGGAGACTACTCTGCTCCTTCGCGTTCGCGAAGCGGGAAAAAACAAAGCCAAAAATATGCTGCTTCCGGTCGCTGAAGGGGAAAGCGGTCAGGAGATGGCGATTACTGTTCCCCGGATCCGCGCGGACGGCGGATTCGGGGGTGCGGCAATTGCCGCATTTCCGCTGACGGCATTCAGCGACGAATACCTGCGGTTTGCCCGGGAAGACAGCCAGACCTGGCTCCTGAACGGGAGCGGGCAGATCCTGTTTCATTCCCGGAATTCCGCCATCGGACAGGATGTCGAATCGCTGGCTCCGGGAGGAACGGAGCGTCTTCGGCTTCGCGAGACCCTTCTCGGCGGAAGGGACGGATATGGAGAATATCGGCTCTATGGGGCGGACGGTCGTCCGCAGCGGCACATCGTTGCGTATGCACCGGTGCATCTCCCGTCCGATTTCGGATCCGTGGCGGTGGTGACCCCTTACGACAACGCCACGTCTCTGGTCCGGAAAACCTTCCTCAATATCATGATCGGCGCCGCCGGATTGATTCTGGCCGTGATCATCGCCGCGATGGCCATCGTCTATGCCGGTTGGAGAAGGATTCACGACCGGGAAGCGCAGAGGAGACTGCAGGAGCGGGAGTCCTGGCAGGAAAAGCTGATCCGCGAGAAAAAGACAATCGAGGGAATCATCGAAGGGTCTCCGATTCCGACCTTTGTGCTGAACCGCGATCACAAAATCATCCTCTGGAACAGGGCCTGCACGGAATTGACCGGTTTTGCGGCCGCGGAGATGATCGGGACCGAAAAGCAGCATATCCCCTTTTACAACGAAAAACGGCCGGTCATCGCCGACCTGATCATCGAACGGGATTTCGAAAGCATCGAAAAGCATTATGGAACCAAAAAAGTCCAGAAATCAACGACCGTAGAGGCCGCGTATGAGGCCAGAGACTTTTTTCGGAACCTGGGGGGGAGGGACAGGCATCTCTATTTTCTGGCGGCCCCCATCTATGACGAAAAACGGGAGATCATCGCCGCCATCGAGACGATCCAGGATGTCTCCAAGGAAGAGCAGATGGCCACCGAGCTCAGAGAGTACGCCGAAACCTTGCAGAATGAACTCCAGGAGAACATCCACCTGCGGGAACAGATCGAGTCTCTTTACAACTACCTCCAGTCCATCGTCGACAGCCTCCCCGAACGGCTGTTCGTTCTCGGCAGTGACGGAATCATCCATTACATGAGCCGGAACGTCAAGGAGGGGATCGGGATGATCTCCCTGCAAACGAAGGGAAAACATTTCCTGGAGATCGTCTCCCCGGAGTTCCGAGAATCGATGAAGGCCCGTTGGGAGGATGCCCGGCGGGGCGTCTTTCCGCCCTTCGAAATGGAGATCCGGGCCAAAGACGGATCGAAGAGAATCCTGCTGATCATGATGG
>JAQTRB010000165.1 GCA_028712015.1 Syntrophales bacterium | reverse complement strand
GAAGGCTGCAGGCAATCACGATGGCCTTCGTATAGTCGACGGAGGATCCGGGCGCCGCCGATTCCGCGGCCAACGCCAGCGATGCCGAAAACAGAACCGAACCGATGACCAGAACAACTTCAACAACGGTCTTTCTCATCATTTTCCCTCCTTGCTTTTTTGATCAACCTCTGGACAAACCCGGATAGTCACCTCCCCTCTTCACGATTTTCCGCCGCCGTTCCGAAAAGGCTTCCAACGCACCCTTTTCGAACAAGCATCAAACGAGAAATAGCTTATTCTTTCATGGTCTTTCTGTATCGGCAAGGCGGATGCTTGTCAAGAAATATTTGGTGCGGTCCGAAAGGTTTGTGGTATAGAACGCGCAGAGGAACAGCAAAGGAGATAAGGCGCCGATGCCGCAGCACAGGATTTTAAAATCTCACAAAACCTCCGCCATGAGTCCGTTGGAGATCGATGTCGCCCGGTTGATCCAGGCGGACATTCCCTTGACCGGACGCCCCTTCCGACGCATCGCGCAAACCGCCGGCATGACCGAAGAAGAGGTGTTGTCGATCGCCCGCGGTCTCAAGGCCCGGGGGATGATCCGGAAATTTGCGGCCATCGTCCGCCACCAGAAGGTCGGGTATACGCACAACGTCATGGTCCTCTGGGCAGTCGCTCCCGGGAGCGCCGAAAAGGGAGGCAGGGCTCTCTCCCGCTTCGCGGAGGTCACCCACTGTTACGAGCGGACCCCCCCGTACGCCGGCCGGTACAATCTCTTCACGATGGTCCATTTCCGGAACGAGAAGGGCGAGACCCGGCTTCGGGAAATGGCCGCAGCGTCAGGCATCGACGACTTCAAGGTTCTGCGAAGCCTGGAGGAATTCAAAAAAAACAGCATGGAGTACTTTTGAAATGGAGACACGGAATTTGTTCCCACGAGCGAGAGGGGTCATTCCGGGAGGGGTCAACAGCCCCGTGCGGGCCTTTCAGGCCGTCGGCGGAACCCCGGTTTTCATTCGCGAAGCGACCGGATCTCGGGTCGTCGATACGGATGGACATGAATATATCGATTATCTCGGTTCCTGGGGGCCGATGATCCTCGGTCACAGCCGGCCGGAGGTCGTTGCCGCCATCCGCGAGGCGGCCGGCCGGGGGACAAGCTACGGGGCGCCGACTGAAGCGGAGATCGGTATGGCCGAGCGGATCGTTTCCGCCTTTCCATCCGTCGAGACGGTCCGGATGGTCAGCTCCGGCACCGAGGCGACCATGACCGCCATCCGCCTTGCCCGCGGCTGGACGGGCCGGGAAAAGATCGTCAAGTTCATCGGCTGCTACCACGGCCATGCCGACTCGCTGCTGGTGAAGGCGGGTTCCGGAATGGCCACGCTCGGGATCCCCGGGAGCCCCGGAATCCCTCGCTCGCTCGCCGAACTCACGATTCCGCTGCCGTTCAACAATGCCGTTGCGGTTCGCGACATCTTCGCCCGTTTCGGGGAGGAGATTGCCTGCATCATCGTCGAACCGGTCGCCGGCAACATGGGGGTCGTTCCGCCCCGTCCCGGATTCCTCGAAGCCTTGCGGGAGGTGACGCAAGCGAACGGCGCCCTTCTCATCTTCGACGAGGTGATCACCGGATTCCGTCTCGCTTACGGCGGATGGCAAACCCTGGCCGGCATTCTCCCCGATCTCACCTGCCTGGGCAAGATCATCGGCGGCGGCCTTCCGGTCGGCGCGCTCGGCGGCAACAGAAAAATCATGGAGCACCTCGCCCCCACCGGACCCGTATATCAGGCGGGCACCCTCTCGGGAAACCCGCTTGCGATGTCCGCCGGGATCGCGACGCTGGACATCCTCCGGGGCGCGTCCTACGGGGAGATCGGCCGGAGGGCCGCGGATCTCGGCGAAGGCTTCCTGGACCTCTTCCGGACAAAGGGGATCCCTGTCCGGATCAACCGCGTCGGATCGATGTTCACGCTGTTCTTCACGGCGGAGGAAGTGGTGGATTTCGCCACCGCTTCACACAGCGACACGGCCCTGTTTGCCCGCTTTTTCCGGGGAATGCTGGCGGCGGGGATCAACCTCGCGCCCGCCCAGTTCGAGGCCGGCTTCGTCTCCCTCGCCCATACCGACACGGACATCGCCAGAACCGTCGACGCTTGCGGAAAGGTCCTGAAGACGCTGTAGCGGTCCCGTTGACAGGAGACAGGAATTGTTGTAGGTCAGCCATGCGGTTCCAAGGGGAACATCATCGGAACGGAATCGCATCATCGAGGGGGAAATACCGTGCGAAAGATTCTGGTGACCGGCGCAGCGGGTTTTATCGGCTTTCACCTGTCCCGGCGGCTTTTGGCCGACGGCGATGCCGTCGTCGGACTGGACAACCTGAATGCCTACTATGACGTCTCGCTGAAGCAGGCGCGGCTGAAACTCCTGGAGGAAAGCGAGAACTTCCGTTTCTTTCACGCGGACCTTGCGGACCGGGAGGCGCTGAAAACGCTGTTCGCGGAAAACGGTTTCGAAATCGTCGTCAATCTGGCGGCCCAGGCGGGTGTCCGGTACTCGATCGAAAATCCGAACGCCTACATGGACAGCAACCTGCTCGGTTTCCTGAACATCCTCGAGGGGTGCCGTCATCAGCGGGTGAAACATCTGGTGTTCGCCTCCTCCAGCTCCGTCTACGGGGCCAACACCCGGATGCCCTTCTCCGTCCACGACAACGTGGACCATCCGCTCAGTCTCTATGCGGCCACGAAAAAGGCCAACGAACTGATGGCCCACGCCTATGCCTCGCTTTATCGGATTCCGTGCACGGGTCTGCGATTCTTTACCGTCTATGGACCCTGGGGAAGGCCGGACATGGCCCTCTTTCTCTTCACCCGGGCAATCCTGGAGAACCGGCCGATCGACGTCTTCAACGAGGGGCGGATGAAGCGGGATTTCACCTATATCGACGACATCGTTGAGGGGGTCTTCCGCGTTCTGGCGAGGATTCCCGAGCCCAATGCGGCATGGCGGGGAGATTCCCCCGATCCGTCCTCCAGCTTCGCCCCCTACCGTCTCTACAACATCGGGAACAATCGACCCGTCGATCTGATGGAATATATCGAGGTTCTGGAGGAACAGCTCGGCCGGAAGGCCGTTCGGAATTTGCTGCCCATGCAGGCGGGGGACGTGCCGGCCACCTGCGCCGACGTGGATGATCTGACGGCCGCCGTCGGCTTCCGGCCCGCGACGCCGATCACGGAGGGCATCCGGCGTTTTGTCGCCTGGTACCGTGAATATTACCGATGTTGACCGTGCCGTGCAATATCCCCGGGCCGGATTTGAAATCCATCCCCGCAAACCATCGGAGGTTTCCAAATGAAGAAAGCGTTCATCACCGGGATCACCGGCCAGGACGGCTCCTATCTGGCGGAGTTTCTGCTTTGCAAAGGCTATGAGATCCACGGCCTCATTCGCCGGGCCAGCACCTTCAACACCGACCGGATCGATCACCTGTACCGGGATTTCCACGACCCCGAGGCAAGGGTCTATCTCCACTACGGCGACCTCTCCGTTTCGGGACAACTGACCGACCTTCTGCAGGAAATCCGGCCGGACGAGATCTATCACCTGGGCGCCCAGAGCCACGTCCGCGTGAGCTTCGACATGCCCGAATATACCGGCGACATCACCGGGTTGGGGACCTTGCGGCTTCTGGAGGCCATCCGCAAGACGGGGATCCCGACCCGTTTCTACCAGGCCTCCTCCAGCGAGATGTTCGGCGCCGCGCCGCCGCCGCAGAGCGAGGCGACCCTCTTTCAGCCGCAAAGCCCCTACGCCGCGGCCAAGGTGTACGCCTACTACATCGTCCGCAACTACCGCAGCGCCTACAATCTCTTCGCCGCCAACGGGATCCTGTTCAACCATGAATCGCCCCGCCGCGGCGAGACCTTCGTCACCCGGAAGATCACCCGCGCCGCGACCCGGATCAAACTGGGCCTCCAGCAGAAGCTCTTCCTCGGAAACCTCGAAGCGAAGCGCGACTGGGGATTCGCCGGCGACTACGTCGAGGCGATGTGGCTGATGCTCCAGCAGGAGCGGCCGGACGACTATGTGATCGCCACGGGAGAGACCCACTCGGTTCGCGAATTCGCCGAGAAAGTTTTTGAGAAGCTCGGCCTGGACTATCAAAAGCATGTGGCCGTCGACGCCCGTTACTTCCGCCCCACCGAGGTGGACGTCCTGTTGGGCGATGCGACCCGGGCGCGCAAGGCCCTGAACTGGGCGCCGAAAGTCAGTTTCGACCGGCTCATCGACATGATGGTTGCATCGGACCTGGAGGCCGCCGAAAAGGAGAAGACGCTGGTCGACGCCGGCTACACCTGCGGGAACCACCGGATGTAGCATCAGCGCACGGGGTCACGTCTTGAAATTCAGAATTTCATGAGCTCGCTCAACGATAGGACCCATTTCAAGACCTGACTGCCATCAAGAGGTTGGACATGGAACACAAACGCGTTACGATCACGGGCGGCAAGGGTTTTCTGGGAAAACACCTC
>JAQTRB010000008.1:12445-19303 GCA_028712015.1 Syntrophales bacterium | reverse complement strand
GGAACACATGGAGAAGGTGATCGGCGGCAAATTGGTCGCGGAGACGCTCATCGAGCGGGGAGTTGAATATCTTTTTTCACTGAGCGGCGGGCACATCACGCCGATTTATCAGTATCTGGAAGGATCGGCGGTCACGATCTTCGATACCCGGCATGAGCAGGCCGCCGTCTTTATGGCCGAGGCCTGGGCGCGGATGACCCGGGAACCGGCCGTTGCAATGGTCACCGCCGGTCCCGGTTTTACCAACGCGTTGTCGGGGATCGCCAACGCCCGGCTCTCCAATGCGCCGGTGATCCTGATGGCAGGTTGCGTCGGTCTGGAAAGCACCGAAAAACTGGACCTCCAGGACATGACGCAACTGCCGGTCATCGCACCGATGGTCAAAAAAGCCTGGGTCTGTCCGCTGGCGGAGCGGATTCCGGAATTCATCGATCTGGCCTTCCGGACCGCGACGGCCGGCCGGCCGGGACCGGTTTACCTCGAACTTCCCTGCGATGTTCTCAACGCAACCGTCGATCCGGAGAAGGTGAAGCGGATGCGCAGCCACGTGGACTCCCGGCCGATGGACCCTGACGGCGCCAAAAAGATCCTGGAGATGCTCCGGAAGGCACAGTCCCCGGTGATCATCGCCGGCAGCGGCGTCTGGTACGCCGATGCGGGGGAGGCGCTCCGTGAATTCGCGGAACGGACGGGCATTCCCGTTTTTACAGGCAATTCCGGCCGGGGAACGCTTTCCGACACCCACCCCCTCTGCTTCGAGTCTTCGCTGGCGATTCGTCCCGGTGCCGCCTTTTCGGCGCTGGCAACCGCCGACCTGATTCTCTTTCTCGGAAGCCGGATCAGCCTCTTCTACCTCTTCGGCGACATCTTCCGGAAGGACGCAAAGCTCATCCAGGCCGATATCGAGGCGGAGGAGATCGGTCGAAACCGCTCCGTGGATCTGGGGATCGTCGGCGATGTCCGGGCGCTTCTGACCGAACTGAACCGCCTGGTCGAGGAGCAGCGGAACGGGGAGGCTTTTCGGACCGGTTTTCAGGGCTGGCTGGAGACGCTCCGCAAAGCCGATGCCGATGGAAAGGCTGGAACACAGCCGCTCTGGACAAGCGACGCGGTGCCGATCCACCCGCTCCGCCTCGCCCGGGAGATCGATACATTCATGGATCGGGAAGAGGACATCGTCGTTGCCGACGGCGGCGACACCCAGGTCTGGATGGGAATGACGCGGACGGTCCGGGCCGGCGGGCGTTATCTCGACTCCGGTCTCTATGGTTGCCTTGCCGTCGGGATTCCCTACGCCAACGCGGCAAAGCTCCGCCATCCGGAGAGCCGCGTCCTTCTGGTCATCGGTGACGGTTCCGTCGGCTTCAATTTCATGGAGTTCCACACGGCGATCCGCAAGGGGCTACCGATTGTGGTTGTCATCGCCAACGATGAGAGCTGGGGAATGATCGCCCACAGCCAGACCCTCCGGATGGGCCATTGCATCGCCGACGGCACCTGTCTCGGCCGGGTGGAATACCAGCGTCTGGTGGAAGACCTGGGGGGCTTCGGCATCGCGGTCGAACGGCCGGAAGAGATCCGGCCGGCGCTGGAGGCGGCCTTCGCCTCGGGGAAGACCGCCTGCATCAACGTCGCGGTCGATCCCTCGGTCATCAGCCCGGGAAGCGTCATGCTGGCGAATCTCGGAAGCTACCGGAAATAGAGGCAATCCCGCCCCGTTTGCACAGGATCGTCAACTCAAACGACACTGAGAAGGGAGCAACGCCATGAGAACAAAACAGGACTACATCCAGGGCCTCTCCAAGATGAAACGAAACCTGTACTACGACGGCCGCTTGATCGACCGAACCGACGAGCTTCAGACGGACTGCCTCAATACCATCGGGCTCACCTATGATGAAGCGGCCAAACCGGAAAACCGGGATCTGTGCACGGCGATTTCCCACCTGACGGGCGAGCGGATCAACCGTTTCAACCATATCCATCAGAACAAGGAAGACCTGCATCGGAAGCAGGACATGACCCGGATGCTCTGCCGCAAGGTGGGCGGCTGCATCCAGCGCTGCATGGGAATCGACGCGGCAAACGCCATTTACAACGTTTCCTACGAGGCGGACAAGGTCAATCCCGGGGCTACCTGTTACCACGAAAATTTCAAGAAATGGCTGACCCGTTTCCAGACAGAGGATCTGGTCGGCTGCTGCGCTCAGACGGACGTGAAGGGGGACCGGATGCTCCGACCCGCCGACCAGCCGAATCCAGGCGCGTATGTGAGAATCAAGGAGCGGCTGAAAGACGGAATTGTCGTCGAGGGATGCAAACTGCATATTTCAGAGGCCTCGGTGGCGGACGAGATCCTGGTGCTGCCCACCCGGGCGCTGCGCGGCGAAGACAAGGATTACGCCGTGGCATTCGCGGTTCCCGGAGACTGGGACGGATTGAAGCAGGTCGTCACGGTCCACAACCTGAGGCCGAGAAATCATTTCAAGCGCGGATTCGTGCCGGGGGCCACCGACTCCTACCTGATTTTCGATCATTGTTTCATCCCCTGGGAGAGGGTTTTTCTGGCCGGCGAACATCTGCACGGCGGCATATTGGCCCTGCTGTTCGCGCTGTTTCATCGCCATTCCTATTCGGGTTGCAAACCGGCGATCGGCGACATCATCCTGGGGACGGCCGCCCTGGCCGCCGAGGTGAACAACATCCATAAGGAATCCCATGTCCGCGAAAAGCTTGCGGAAATCATCATGACCGCCGAACTGGGGTACGCGGCCGGATATACCGCATCCGATCTGGGAAAGCCGGAGGTCTACATCCCGGGCATGGGTTTCGTGCCGTTCGGTCCCGGCTCCTACATCCCGCATTCGATCTACTGCAACGTCGGCCGCTGCCTGTCGGGCGAGGCGGTCTGGCGCGAGGCGGAGATCCTCTGCGATATTGCCGGCGGCGTCGTGGCGACGTTCCCCCACGAGAACGATTTCAAGAACCCGGAGACCGCGGAGGCGCTGCTGAAATACACCAAGCGGAATCCGAAGATGTCCGTCGAGGACCAGGCCCAGTTCTGGAGATTTCTGGGCGATGCGCTCTGCTCGGCGACCGGCGGCATCGTGAATGTCGGCAATTACCACGGCGGCGGGTCACCGATCATGGAGCAGATCGCGATCACGACCCAGTACGATATCGAATCCCGTAAAAAATTGGTCAAACACCTCGCCGGCATGAGCGGCGGAGATCCCGACGTGTTCGGCAAAAACAACACCAAATAAACGACGTGAACAACCTGCGGGAAACGGCATAACGGCGAAAGGAGGAGGAGACGATGGATCTCTTTGATCTGCATGGGAAAACAGCCCTGGTTACCGGTGCAAGCCGCGGTATCGGTGAGGCGATCGCGAAGACACTGGCGGCCCACGGCGCCAAAGTGATCCTGACCAGTCGAAAATTGGAGGGCCTCCGGCGCGTCGAGGGAGAGATCGTAAGGTCGGGTGGAGAGGCCGAATCCATCGTCTGCCATGCAGGCGAAATGGAGCAAATTCAAGCCCTGTTCCGGGAGATCACGGGCCGTTATCCCCGCTTGGATATCCTGGTCAACAACGCCGGGACAAACCCTTTTTTCGGCGACGTCCTGAACGCCGACGAAAAGGCGTGGGACAAGACCTTCGACGTGAACCTGAAGGGTTATTTCTTCATGAGCCAGCATGCGGCAAGATGGATGCAGAAATCAGGGGGTGGAGCCATTGTGAACGTCGCCTCGGTGAACGGCGTCCGGCCGGCGCCCACCCAAGGGATCTACTCGATCACCAAGGCGGGGATCATCTCGATGACGAAGTCCTTTGCCAAGGAGCTCGCGCCCGATCATATCCGCGTGAACGCTCTGCTGCCGGGGCTGACGGATACCAAGTTCACCGCGGCGCTGACGCAGAACCCCGATATCCTGAAGATGATCCTGCCGATGATCCCGATGGGAAGACTGGCAAGGCCGGAGGAGATGGCCGGCGCGGTCCTCTACCTCGTTTCCGACGCCGCCTCCTACACGACGGGAATCTGCCTGACGGTGGACGGCGGCATGCTGGCGTAAATCGGAAGACGGCCGGATTTGGAATATCGATAAAAAAGATATCCGGGATGGGAAGTGTTTCCACGAAACGGGAGCGCACCCCTCGGGTGCGCCTCTGTCGATGTCGCCGTGCTTGGCTTGCGGATGATTCAGCCCTGAAAAACCTACTTTCCTTTGACCGTTTCCGGAGCCGCGGTCGGCTTCACGCTTTCCGGCATGGGCTCGATGCCGTACTTCCATTTCAGGTACTGCTCGCCGGTCGCCGGGTAGAGGGCGTATACCAACAGATCCTCTTCCGTTTTGGCGAGATCGCCGATCTTCTTCTTGTCTTCGGCCAGTTCCGGTTCGAGGTAATCGGCGGGCCGGCCGGTGATCGGGGTCTGGCCGCGCTTGTGTCTCTTCAGCACCACCTTTTGAACTTCAGGATCGATCGGGGTCGGGGTCTTGCCGTAAAGCCCGTAGATCAGGTCCGCAAACTGGTTGTTCACCATTTTGTAACGGCCGGCGACCACGTTCATGACCGCCTGCACGCCGACGATCTGGGAGGTTGGCGTGACCAGGGGCGGCGTACCCGCCTCCCTGCGCGTCCTGGGGATTTCGGCATGGACCTCGTCCAGACGATCCAGCGCATTCATCTCCTTGAGCTGGCTGACCAGATTCGAGATCATTCCGCCGGGAATCTGGTGCGCGAGCACCCCCGCGTCGATCATGGAAAGCTTGTTTGTCGCCAAGTGCTTCTGGTACTTGGAAGCGATTTTTTCGAGGTGCTCGCCCAGTTTGATCAGCTTGCGGACATTCAGACCCGAATCGCGCTTGGTTCCCTGCAGCGTGACGACCAGCGGTTCGATGGCGGGCATCGAGGTCCGCAGGGCATAGGGCGCCAGGCAGGTATCGACAATGTCGACGCCGGCTTCGATCGCCTTGAGATAACTCATGGAGGCCATGCCGCTGGTGTAGTGGGTGTGAAGATGCAGCGGAACCTTGACGATCTTCTTCAGTTCGGTAAACAGATCATAGCTGTCGTACGGGGAAATGATCCCGGCCATGTCCTTGATGACGATGCTGTCGGCGCCCATCGCCTCGAGCGACTTGGCCATCTTCTTGTAGTATTCCATATTGAAGACGTCGCCGCCCATATGGGGATCGGTCAGGGAATAACAGATCGCGCCCTCAAAGTGTTTCTTGTTGGCCTTGATTCGCTCCACACAGGTTTCGAAGTTCCGGATATCGTTCAGCGCGTCGAATACTCGGAAAATGTCGATACCGACTTCGCAGGCCTTGTCTACAAACGCCCGGACGACGTCGTCGGCATAATTGCGGTAGCCGACCAGGTTCTGCCCCCGAAGCAACATGGTGAAAGGGGTTTTCTTGATGTATTTCTTGAGGATCTTCGGTCTTTCCCAGGGGTCTTCGCCGAGGAAGCGGTGCATCGTGTCAAAGGTTGCACCTCCCCAGACTTCCATCGCCCAGAAGCCCATCTGATCCATCTCCTCGGCGATCGGGATCATATCCTCCGTACGCATTCGGGTCGCGTAGATGGACTGATGACCATCCCTGAACGTATTGTCCTGGAATTTGACGGGGTGGATAGACCCATCTTTCATTAGGTCTGTCATATCTCTTCTCCTTCCATATATCGTCACCGATGATGGTTCAAGATGATCCGATCAAAAACGCCGATACCCGGACGGGTCATGTATAGTATTGAAATTCGGTCGTGTCAAGTCCGATTTCCGACTGGCAGCGGCTGTTTGCTGGGGCACTTCCGGATTGGCATATCCGCGCCTTCATTTCCGGTTTACGTAGATCGGGTTGGACCAAATCCAGGGGCGATACCGTCCGAAAACCTTCAGGTCGGCCTCAACACGATAAACGCCCGGTTCACGGAGGGTCACGGAAAGTTCCTTCGCGGTCTGCCTGTGCAACAGGTTTCCGTGTTGGATCAAACGAATCCGCGCCCTCTCCGGCAATGAAACCCGAAGTTCCGCGGAGCGGCGGAGAACAAACTCATCTCCCATCGTGCCCTCTCTGCCCCCCTCGGCAATGGTCAAAGAGAATCCGGTCGCCGTTCGGTAACGGTCGAGGGAAACATAGAGGCGACCGTTTCTCACGGCGGTTAGAATCGCGGCGATGTCGGCCCGGCTCTCTCCGGAAAGAGGCTCTTCGAGAAGGATGTGCGTCCGAATAAGATCGAAAACCCGGTGAAAGGGAAATACGCGGAGCGGAATTTTCAGGAAATGCCTCAGGCTGTCGTGGTTGTCCAGCTCCCCGATTCCGACAACGCGGCGCGTCCGGGTGAGACGGTCCCAGCGTTCCAGGGTGGCGGAAGACGGCCCCCGCAGGAAAAGGGCGGGACGGAGATAGCTCAGAACAGCCTTGATCCGGCCGGAAAGGCCGTTCTGCCAGTCCGTCATGAAATCCCAGATGCCCAGGCCCGTGTAGCCGTCAACGGTCCAGTCGTTCCAAGGGTAATGTTTCACGTGAAACATCGCGGCCCCCTGGTGATCCGGATGGGCGATGAAACCTACCCCCCCTCCGTCCCGCACCCGGTCGATGTACTCCTGCGGGGGAAGACCTGGGTCCTTTTCCGCGCAGGCAACCGCCTTGGGTAAACCAAACGCGAGGTAGTGGTTGAAGCGCGGCGCAATCTCTTCTCCAACGATCAACAAAACGCCGTCCCGCCATCCCTCCAACCCCTCTTCTCTCGCCCGAAGGGTGGAGTGGTCCGTCAGCAGAAGGACATCGACGCCGCATTTTCGCGCCGCGGCAAGGATTTCCGGAATCGAAGCGCGACCGTCAAA
>JAQTRB010000008.1:0-12345 GCA_028712015.1 Syntrophales bacterium | reverse complement strand
CGTCCCGCCATCCCTCCAACCCCTCTTCTCTCGCCCGAAGGGTGGAGTGGTCCGTCAGCAGAAGGACATCGACGCCGCATTTTCGCGCCGCGGCAAGGATTTCCGGAATCGAAGCGCGACCGTCAAACGAATAGGCCGAATGCAGGTGGATGATTCCGGCGTAGTCCTTCAGCTTCATGGGTGAACCGCCTTCCTCCGGGGCAACGACGGTCTGTTCGCGGCCGCCAACCCCGCAAGCGGACAGGCCCCGCAGCGCGGCTCCTTGCGGCAGAACATCTTTCCGGTGTTTACGATCAGGGCGTGATACTGACCGAAGAGGGAAATATCGGGCGGCAGATGATCCATGAACAGCGCCTGGATCTCGGCGTAGCCGGCATCCTCTCCGATCATGCCGTGCCGGAGAAGAATCCGCTTCGTATAGGCATCGCAGACGAAGACGGGCTTTTGACAGGCATACAGAAGAATGCTGTCGGCGGTTTCCGGTCCGACGCCTCGGACGCCGAGCAGTTTGTCGCGAAGAATCGAAAGCGGTTCAACCTTCATGGCCGCTTCGCTTCCGGAATACTCTTCCAGAAAGAACCGGACGAAGGATTTCAACCTTCCCGCTTTCAGATGATAGTAGCCGGAGGGGCGGATGATCCCGGCCAATTCACCTTCCGGGATATGAAAAAGCGCCGCGGGGGACAGAAGCCTGTCCCGCCGCAGAGCCTCGATTGCCTTTTCGACATTTGACCAGGCCGTGTTCTGGGTCAGGATCGCCCCGACCATCACCTCGAAGGGTCCGTCGGCCGGCCACCACCGGAGATCCCCGAAATACTCGTTCAGAATCGCATATATCTTCAGCAGATCTTCCCGGCGCTCTTCGATGTTCCTCGATTTGCTCATTTCATCAGAGGAACAAAGAAGGTCGTCTTGCCCCGTTTGATCAAAAGGAGAATACTCCCCTTTTCTCCCGCTTTCGCGATTTCCCGTTGATACTCCTTCAGGGTTGTGGTCTTGACCTTGTTCACCTGGAGAATGATGTCCTGCGGCTGAATCCCCACCTCCTCGGCAACACTCCCCTCCTGAACATCGACGACAATGAGCCCCTTGGCGGACGCAAGCCCGAGGTGCCGGGCGATTTCCGGCGTAATTTCCTGGACCGTCATGCCGAACGCCTCGCCGGACTGTTGAGCGGACGCCAATTCCGCTTTGTCGGTTCTTTCCGCGATCGTGATCGAGATCACCCTTTCCTGCCCGTCGCGAATGATCTTGACCTTGATCGTCTCGCCGACACGGAATCCCGCAATCATCATCAGCAATTCATGCGTGTCTTTAACCAACTTGCCGTTGATTTCGGTGACCACATCTCCGGATTTGAGCCCCGCTTTGTCGGCCGGATCGTCTTTAAAGACATCGGAAATCAATGCGCCGCTCTTGTCCTTCAGCTTCATGCTCTGGGCGATTTCCTCGCTGATGTCCTGAACGGAAACCCCCAGCCACCCGCGGACCACCTTTCCCTTGGCCTTCAGGTCCGGAAGAATCGTCTTGGCCATGTTGATCGGGATCGCAAAGCCGATCCCCTGCCCCTGCGCGACGATCGCGGTGTTGATCCCGATCACCTTGCCGTCCATACCGAAGAGCGGACCGCCGCTGTTTCCCGGGTTGATCGAGGCGTCCGTCTGGATGAAGTTGTCATAGGGCCCCGCCCCGATCACGCGGCCCTTTGCGCTGACAATCCCAGCCGTGACGGTCTGCTCCAAGCCGAACGGATTCCCGATCGCCATGACCCAGTCTCCTACCCTCAGCTTATCGGAATCCCCCGTTTCCACGACCGGCAGACTGCCGTTTGCCTTGATCTTGATCAACGCGATATCGGTCTTGGCATCCTTCCCGATCACCTTCGCTTCGTATTCCTTGCCGTCGGAAAGCTTTACCAGAATCTTGTCCGCCTGCTCCACGACATGGTTGTTCGTAAAGATGTAGCCGTCGTCGCTGATGATGAACCCGGAACCGAGGCTTCTTTGCTTGAATTGACGCTGCGGTATGTCTCCGAAAAAACGTTCGAAGAAATCATCCCCGCCGAAATTACGGCCGAAAGGCGATCCCTGACCGAAAGGTGAGCGAAATCCGCCACTGCGGACCGTCTTGGTTGTGCTGATGTTTACGACGGCAGGTTTGAGCTTTTCGGCCAGATCCGCAAAGGAGACCGGCGTCCGCGGCACATCCAAGGTCGAAACGGCGGAAGCAACCTGCACATCGGGCCCCGGGCCGGACGGCGCAAAGGATGAGCGGAGAACCTCAGCCACCGAAATGACGAAAAACCCGATCAGAAACGCCAAAAGAAACATAATAAAGGTCTTTCTACCCTTTGTCGCCATTTTCATTGTCTCCCTCCCAAGCTATGGCTGCCGTCATGCTTTTGACCAAGGACAGCCTTGATTTTCTCTGATTAAACAAGTTTTCGCTTTTTCTGATTCCCCGAACCTTCGCGGGACGGGCCGGTCTCTTTTCCGTCCTCCTGCAGGTTGGGAATGACGCAACCTGAATCCAATCGATTGTAATATATACGTCCCGTGAACTTTGTCAATCCTCCGACACCCCCGGATTGCCTTCTTTTCCGACCCGGTTTGCCAAGCTCCCGATCCCTTCGATTTCGATGGTGATCAGATCTCCGTCCCTCAGGAATACCGGTGGTGTTCTGGTAAACCCGACTCCCCCGGGGGTCCCGGTCAGTATGACCGTCCCCGGAAGCAGCGTCAAGGATTGGCTCAGATCGCTGACCAGCGTCTGTACATCGAAAATCATATCGGAGGTGTTGGAGTCCTGCATGACCCGATCGTTGTGGATCGCCCGGATGGCAAGACGATTCGGATCCGGTATTTCATCCCGGGTAACCAGGCAGGGACCAAGAGGACAGAAGGTATCGAAGCTCTTGCCTCTGGACCACTGCTTTTTCTGCTTTTCGATCTGCCAGTCGCGTGCGCTCACATCGTTGGCGCAAGCATACCCCAGGACATACCCCAGGGCCTCCTCGCGCCTGACGTTTTTTGCCTTGCGGCCAATGATCACGGCAAGCTCCGCCTCGTAATCGACCTGATCCGGACCGACCCATGGCAGCAGAATCATCTCGTCCGGCCCAATCACGCTGGTGGTTGCCTTGATGAATATGACGGGCCTCTTCGGCCGCCTGAGGTTCGTTTCTTCCGCATGATGACCGTAATTGAGTCCGACGGCCAGAATGTTGGGGGGATTCACCGGGGAAAGGAGACGGCCGATCCGGGCCGTCTTCCCGGTCGGTTCGAGGTTCCCGAACAGATCCCCCCCGATGATTCGGGCTTCTCCCGGACGATCCTGATCTAGACTACCCAGACAGATCTTGCCTTCTTCGGTTGAAAAACGCACGATTTTCATAGCCGGCTCCTGATGATTATTTACAAAACCCTATAGCAGGATTCGCAAAAAAAAGAAATTCCCCATGGAATCTCATTTGCAGACGGGTGATTCCTGTGTTACAAAAAAAGCGTTCCTGAATCATCGTTGTATCACCGACCGGGTTTTGCCTGATTCTCCGGTCCGGCGCGCGGCGAACGGGGAAAGAACCGCCTCCGCGTTCTTCGGGAATCAACACTACGGTTTGCGCTATGGTCGAGATGATCGAACACATCGGCAGGACCGCTATGCGGACAACCTCTTCGCTGCTCGGCACGCTTGCTTTCGCAGCGGGGGTCTTCCTGAGCATTTTCGACCGCCGGACCTACAACAGCGCCTCCCGCACGGTGTTCATCCATCAGTTCTACTTCACCTCGGTTCAGATCCTGCCGCTGTTTCTCTCCGTTGCGGCCGTTTTCGGCTCCCTGATCAACGGCATGGCCTTTCAGGTGATCAAGAATCTCGGGCTGACGGACTATCTGGGACGGCTGCTGATGGGATTCGTCGTGACGGAACTGGCCCCCTTCGTGACCGTGCTGCTCCTCGCGCTCCGTTCCAGCGCGGCGATCAACGCCGAAATCGCCGTGATGAAGGTCAACCGGGAACTCGACACCCTCGAACACTTCCGGATCGATTTGCTCCACTATCTATTCGTACCGCGGATTCTCAGCGGGATGCTTTCCATGATTTTCCTGACCAGCGTTTTCGCGCTGGTCGTCCTCTCCGTCGGACTCATCGTCTCCGGCCTCATTTTCGGGACCGGCGTGGACGCCTATTTCGACACCCTGTTGAATGCCGCAGATATCTTCGACATCATCGTGCTGCTGATCAAGTGCGCAACCTTCGGGTTTTTCATCACAATGATCCCGATCGGTTTCGGATTGCGCGCCACGCGGGAACTGACGAGCATTCCGGTTTCGGTGTTAAACGGAATGGTTACGGTTTTTCTGGCCATCATCATCATCGAGGTGCTGTCATCGATCATAAGATTCATCTGAGGCTCTTCGAAAGCGAAGAGACCCTGAAAAAGGCCTTGCAGGCGTTTCTCACGGATCACCGGCTGAATGTGGGCCTGGTTTCACCGGAAGTCCCACTGATTTCAAATCTGCCGGTCTGGAGCAATATCGCCCTGATCCGTCAATACCATGAGAATTTGCCCGGGGAGAAGTCGCGGGCATTGGTCATCGATCTGCTGGAGCGCTTCGGCATGACGTCGATTGCCGAGAAACGAAATCCCTTCCTGACGGAGGAGGAGCGCTTTTGCGTCATGTTCATCCGGGCAGCGACAATCCGGGATGCGATTGTCTGTCTGGACAGGCCCTTCCGGCTCCTGCCCGCTCGCCCCGGCGGCCGATTCTTCACGGAGGCTCTCCAAAAAATCGACGATCTGATTGCAGAAGTCCATATTTTTGATTATAGTCGGGAAAAAGAACCATACGAGACAAACGATGGCGCGGAGAATTGAATTCAAGGTGGGGCTTTTCATCACGATCGTCACGATCCTGATCCTGGCCTCGATCACGTATGTGGCCTACAGGAAGGATGTTTTTTCCATAGTCCATACCTATACCCTCTCCTCGAAGACCGGAGAAAACTTGACCGTGGGGATGCCGGTCGCCGTCTGGGGCTTCACGATCGGCAAGGTCAGCTCGCTGGAACTCAATGATCAAGGCATCGTCCTGATCCAGATCAAGATCCCGGAGCGTCATATCCGAATGATCCGGGCAAACAGCAAGTTCATCCTGGACAAACCGCTGATCGGGATACCCAGGATCGTCGTACAGACGAGCGACCTCGGCGATCGTCCCCTATCGCCGCAGGCAATCCCGGAATTGACCGAATCCAATGATATCAATGAAATCATCAAACGCGCGCAGCCGATCATCGAAAAGGCGGACCGGATCATGGCCAATATTGAAGGGATCACCGCAAAACTTGACGATCCGGAAGGGGACGTGAACCGGATTCTCCGGGAAACGGAGACGTTGATCGCCCGTTTTTCCAAGCGGGATTCTCTGCTGGAGATCGCCATCGGCGATCCGGAAAGCATCAAGGCGATCCACGAGTCCCTGAGGAAAATCAAAGAGATCACCGCCCGGGTGGATGGAATCCTCCAGCGGATTGACGCGATGGCCGGTAAAACCGATGAGGAGCTCTACGGACCAGACGGCGTGCTGCCGCAGTTCCGGAACATCCTGCGCGACCTGCTGATGAAACTGGCGAAGATCGACACAACCTTCGACAACATCAACCAGGTGAGCGCCGAGGCGGTCGATTCCACGAAGAATTTGAAGGGGCTCCGCAATGAGCTGGATGAGACGATCATGACGATCCGCAACCTGGCCGACGAGATCGATCGGAAAATCCCGTTCAAAACCCAACCGGAGATCAAGCTGCCATGAAGAAGCGATTCTGTCTGCTCTTTCTGATCCTTCTGCTGGCAGGCTGCGGCTCCAGGCCCGCACCGGCCTGGATCGAAACGGGTCACAGGCATTTGGAGACATTCAAGCGCGATTTTCTGACCGGACGCGCGCCGTCCGTTGCGGAAATCCCTTTTCGGAATGCCGTCGAGGAAATCAAGAAAAGCGGGGACATCGATCTGCTGGGAAAGGCATGGCTGACGCGGATGGCGTTGCAGGTCGCGATCCTGGCGGAAATAGAGGCGGGGGATTACCCGCAGATCGAGGCCGCGCAACCGGCCCCCGCGAACCGGAACTTTTATCTGTTCCTTCAGGGAAATGCGGTGGATGCCGAGGTTTCGCTGCTGCCTGAATCCTATCGTCCGTTCTGGACGGCGTTCCGGAGCGGGGATTTTGCAAAGGCGACCGCCGCAATCGCGGCGATTGAAGATCCGTTCTCCCGTTTGATCGCCGCAGGCATTGCCGTCCGTCATCATCTGGAAAACGACGCGATTCTGCAGACCGCCGTGGAGACCGCATCCCAAAACGGCTGGAAAACGGCGTTGCTCGCCTGGCTCGAACGTTCAAAGTCCTGGCATGAAGCGGCGGGAGATGCGGCCAGGGCAACCGCCGTCGGCCGGCGGATCGAGCTGATGAAATAAAGAGGATGAAGCCCGGTTTCCCTCCCCGGGCGGCGCCTCACCGATGTTTCTTCCGAAATCCGTTCAGGATCGTCACCCTGAACACCCCGCCTCGGCAACGTCTCCAAGAGGGCACGGCTCGCTGTCCCCGGCGTTGATCCGCGCAAACTTCATCCAACTGGTTCGGTCCCAATCCGTCGCAACCGTTTTTCCGTCAGCCGTCGAAAGGCCGCATTTGTCGGCAAAATAACGGTGAAAGGCCAACGAGGGGGTCAATTCCGGATGAAAGACGGTCACCAGAACATCCGCTGATTCCGCGGCCGCGATAAAATCTCCCATTTCGAGGAGAACTTCCACTCCTTTTCCGACGCGGACGATCTTGGGGGCGCGGATGAACGTGAGCGGGATGGGCATCGGGTCGACCTTCGGAACGGAGGCCAGGCAGGCGAAGCTGTCCAGCTGGCTCCCGAAGCCGTTTCTCTCGACCTCGATGTCGATCAGACCGAGGTGCGGGGCCTCCCCCACAAGCGATTTTGCAAGCAGAATCGCCCCCGCACAGGTTCCCCAGAGCTTCATCCCGTTCCGGAACTTCCGAACGATGATCTCGTCGATTTTGAAGGCGCGAAGAAGCCGCGCCAGGCAAGTGCTTTCGCCGCCGGGCAGGATCAGTCCGGCAAGGCCTTCGAAATCCTTTGCCTGCTTGACCGGCCCGGCCGCGACATCGAGGCGCGTCAGGTGATCCAGGTGCTCGCAGACATCCCCCTGAAGATCCAGCACGCCGATCCTTTTGCCTGCGGCGTCGGGGTGCTTCCTTTCCATGCGATTCATCGATACCGTCCCGCGAACCCCTTACCAGCCGCGTTTGGCCAGGAGCTGTTCCTCCGGAATGGCGGAGATCTCCAGGCCCGGCATCGCCTGGCCGAGGCCCATG
The DNA here is from genome assembly GCA_028712015.1 of Syntrophales bacterium. GTDB lineage: Bacteria > Desulfobacterota > Syntrophia > Syntrophales > UBA5619 > UBA5619. Next base: position 4,963 of record JAQTRB010000008.1, on the reverse strand, counting down.
GAGGCCTCGAGAACCTTGACCGGATCGTTGAAATAGGCCGTCGCCTTGACGATTGCCTGCGCGCGGACGGCAGGGGTTGCCGATTTGAAGATCCCCGAACCGACGAAAACCCCGTCACAACCCAGTTGCATCATCAGCGCCGCATCGGCCGGCGTCGCGATTCCGCCCGCGGCGAAATTGACGACCGGTAGACGGCCCAGCTCCTTCACCTTGAGGGCCAGTTCATAGGGGATGCCGTTTGCCTTGGCAAAACCGGTGACCTCTTCCACCGGCATGTTCGCAAGCTGGCGGATCTCACGGTTCATCGTCCGCATGTGGCGAACCGCCTCGACGACGTTGCCGGTCCCGGCCTCGCCCTTGGTTCGGATCATCGCCGCCCCTTCGGCAATCCGGCGAAGCGCCTCGCCCAGATTCCGCGCGCCGCAAACGAAGGGGATGGAAAAACGGGTTTTGTCGATGTGGCACTCTTCATCCGCCGGGGTCAGGACTTCGCTTTCGTCGATATAATCGATCTTCAGGGCCTCGATGATCTGGGCTTCGACAAAATGGCCGATTCGGGCCTTCGCCATGACGGGGATGGAAACCGCCTTCTTGATCTCCGCAATCATCGCCGGATCCGACATCCGCGCGACCCCGCCGTCCCTCCGGATGTCCGCGGGAACCCTTTCCAGAGCCATGACGGCCACGGCGCCCGCCTCTTCGGCGATCTTCGCCTGTTCCACATTGGTCACGTCCATGATGACGCCGCCCTTGAGCATCTGCGCCAACTGGACATTCAATTCATATCTTTTTGCGTCCACGTTCTTCTACCTCCCTCGGGATGAATCTTACTGACCATTCCTATGGCATTCGCATCAGAACGTCAAGAGCAATTATCAGCGGTTCCGGCTGCGAAAAATAACCCGACCCACCTCCTCGGAGATGCGTTTTCCGAATACAACCATTACCAAAGCATTCTCGTTTTCACGCCGCGATCATGGAGAAAGGTCTTGATGCCCGCGATGGTGTGGGTCCGGTAGTGGACCATCGAGGCGATCAGCGCGGCGTCGGCCTTTCCCCGGGTGAGGACATCCAACAGGTGCTCCGGTTTGCCCGCGCCGCCGGAGGCGATCACCGGGATGTTGACGTGAGAGGAGATCAACGCGGTCAGCTCCAATTCGTAACCATCCTTGGTCCCGTCGGCATCGATCGAGTTGAGACAGATCTCCCCCGCGCCGAGGCGTGCCGCCTCCTTTGCCCATTGGAGCGCGTCGAGGCCGGTGAAGGTTCGCCCGCCGTGAATGACAATCTCGTATCCTGAGGGGATTTCGATATTTGCCGATACTTTCTTGACGTCCATGCCGAGAACGATGCACTGGCTGCCGAAGGCCTTTGCCCCTTCCGCGATGATGCCGGGATTTTTCACCGCCGCCGTGTTCACGCTGACCTTTTCCGCCCCGGCCAGGATCACCCGCCGCATTTCCTCCACCGTCCCGATGCCGCCGCCGACGGAGAATGGGATGAAGATCGTTTCGGCCACTTTTTTCACGACATCGAGCATGATCGCGCGCGCCTCGGCCGAAGCGGTGATGTCGTAGAAGACGATCTCATCGGCCCCCTGTTCGTAGTACGCACGCGCGGCCTCCACCGGGTCGCCGATATCGACGTTTCCCTTGAATTTGATCCCCTTGGTCAGGCGTCCGTTCCGGACGTCGAGGCAGGGGATGATCCGTTTACTGAGCATGGGTTCCTCCCCAGCGGCAGAAATTGGCCAGCAGGGTGAGCCCCGGCCGACCGCTTTTCTCCGGATGGAACTGCACCGCAACAAGGTTCCCCCGACCGACGGCGGAACAGAAGCGGATACCGTAATCCGTCCAGCCGACGGCCCAGGATTCGTCCGCCGGAGCCGGGTAGTAGGAATGGACAAAATAGAATTCAGCATCCGCGGGGATGCCGGCAAAGACCGGATGGCCCGCACGGCCCTCTTGGAAGATTACGCCGTTCCACCCCATGTGCGGAATCTTGAGCGGTAGCCCCCCCTCCCGGAGATTCGCGGGAAACCGTTTGACCTCTCCCGGGACGATGCCAAGACAGGGGGTGTCGTCCTCCTCGCTCCTGTCGAAGATCACCTGGGTGCCGAGACAAATCCCGAGAATGGGCTTGCCTTCCCGCACCCATCTTTTCAAGTGAAGGTCCAGCCCGCTCTCCCGGAGATTCGTCATCGCCGCGCCGGCCGCGCCAACGCCCGGGAATATGATATGGGTTGCATCATCCAGCAATTCGCCGTCATTGGTGACGATGCAGGTTTCGTTCAGCGCTTCCAGCGCCCTTGCGACGCTGGTGAGGTTTCCCGCCCGGTAATCCACGATGCCGATCATTTTTTTCTCTTTTCCGCCTCAACGGCAAGGCCGGTACCGCTCGTGATTTTTCCGTTTTTTGATGCCGGACACGATCTGCGCGCCCACGTCCTCTGGCGACCAGGTCCGGCAGGCTTCTGAGTAACTTAACTCTAAGTACCTTTAATCATTTGTTTCATGCTGGGTTTGCTGCCTCTTGTATTGCGACAAGCTCGAACCCGAGTTCCTGTGCTTTTCGTTTCATGTTTTGAATGACCCGCGAACGATAGCGTTTTTCATAATATTCCTGACCGGCATCGATGTAGGCGGTCCCTTGCTTGAGCATGGTATACACCAGACGGGCCAGCTTGTGGGCTGTGGCGGTGATGGCCTTCGGAGCCCCCAGTCGCGCCCTTTGTCGTCGAAGATAAGCACCCAAGGCGCTCTTGGAATTGAAAAGCGTGAAGGCCGCCATGCGCAAAGCAGCGGCTGCCTTGTTGGCAACCGGTTTTGTAGCACTGCTCAGAACCCTGCCGCCACTGACCTTGGTGCCGGGAGACAGACCAAGCCAAGAGGCAAAATGTTTGGCCGTCTTCCAACGGTTCATATCCGTGCCGATCTCGGCGAGGATCTTGAGGGCCGTGTTGGTGTCGATGCCGTCAATACTGGTCAAATCAACCCCTGACATGCACTGGAGTGCCTCCTCCACGTTGCTGGGCGGCGCGTCATCCGGAGCGTTCTGAGCATCAAAGCTTTTCAACTGCTCCAGGATCTGCCGATCACAATCGGCAATCTTCTCCTGATGAAACTCGTAGAGTTCGACCGCCTGCTGCAGGCTGAACAGATGCTCCGGACGATAGCTGCCCTGCAGGGAACGGGCAATCATGGTCGCACTGTTCTTGCATCGTCGGTCACGCATGGCCGCCAGAACGTCGGGGGTCCGTTCGCCGCCGAGAATGGCCTTGATGATTCGCATGCCGGTCATACCGGTAATGTCCGTAACTACGTTGTGAAGTTGCAGGTTCATTTGGGCAAGCGCCTTCTGCATACGCTGAATGTAGGAAGCCGCGCTCCGCACCAGCATGGCCCGCTGACGCACATAGGCGCGAAGCGTACAAACCTGCTCAACCGGTCGGAAAGCGCCGCGAAGCAGTCCATAGGTATGCAACTGCTGCAGCCACTGGCAGTCCAGGACATCGCTCTTTCTGCCGGGAACATTCTTGACGTGACGAGCATTAACCAGCTTCACCTCAAGCCCGTGGCTCTCAAGGATCTCAAAAACCGGTATCCAGTAAACCCCGGTGGACTCCATCGCGACCGTCGTGACCCCACAGGCGATCAACCATTCCGCCATCCGTTCCAGGTCGCCGGTAAATCCTGAAAACTCCCGCACCGGCTTCTCATCGACTCCCTCAGGAACAGCCACGAAGTGGCTCCTTGAACCGATGTCAACGCCCGCTGCATTAACGTTGATGTGCTGCAGATGCTTGGGAAGCGTCACGCCCACCTTCTTCAACGACTTTTTCTGCCTCATCACCCCGACCTCCGAAAAAAGTAATCGGCAGGGCCGGAAAGGGGAGCTGTCGATTACGGCTCTCTTCTGAACGGGATAGCATATGCTTCACCAATGAAAAATTCGCCAGATCCCGGACCACGCTATTGACCGGGCATAATGCACCAGTGGCGTTGCGGCCTCCGCATCCCGGCTGCCGATTTGACCGTAACCGATTATCCAACAAACAACAAGTTACTCCTTGATAAACCGCCCAGCAGGGCGTGAAACGCTATTGAGAATCTCCCGCACCGCTTCTTTTGAATTTTTCCCGAAAGAGGTATGATTCATCAAAATGGATTCGTTCCGTTCTCAAACAACGAGGAAAGGGGGAAATCGGATGAACAGGAATGAGGCGGAAGAACTTCTGAGAAAATACGTCAAGAACGAACGGATGCTGGACCACAGCATTGCCTCCGAGGCGGTTCTGCGGGCGCTGGCGCGGCGGCTCGGCCGGGACGAGGAGCGCTGGGGGCTCGCCGGGCTTCTGCACGACATCGACATCGAGGATGTCGGCGGCGACCTGTCCCGGCATGGCCTGGAAGCGGAGCGTATCCTGACGGAGGCGGGGATCGATCCGGAGATCGTCGTCGCGGTGAAATCGCACAATGAAGCCGTCTGCGGGGCCGCACGGAACACGGAGTTTCAGCACGCCCTGGCCGCCGGCGAAACGATCACCGGCCTGATCGTTGCCACGGCCCTTGTCTATCCCGACAAGAAAATCGCGAGCGTGAAGGTGACATCGATCACAAAACGGATGAAGGAAAAAGCGTTTGCGGCTTCGGTGAACCGCGATACGATCCGGGAGTGTGAGAAGATCGGCCTGCCGCTCGACGAGCTCGTGGAGATCAGCCTGACGGGCATGCGGGAGATCGCCGGCCGCATCGGACTGTGATCAGCGGATCCGGCGTTTCAGTTCCTGAATCAGGGTCGTGCAGACCTGGCTCGCGTCGGCAACGACCGCAACGTCGGCCTGCTTCATCATCGCCGCGTTCGGGTTCTTGTTTACCGCGATGACGAACTTCGCACCGTTGCAGGCGGCGGTGTGCTGGATGGCGCCGCTGATCCCGAAAGAGAAGAGGATCTGCGGTCGGAT
>JAQTRB010000164.1 GCA_028712015.1 Syntrophales bacterium | reverse complement strand
TTTTGGACAAAGGCGATTCGCGTGTCGAACACGCCCACCTCGCCGGTCAAGGCCAGAAGAATCTCGTTGACGAACTGCATGACCATTCGATTGCGGTCCTCGGGCCTTCCGGTATATCTTTTTCCGACAACCAGTTCTCCCCGCACCACGTCAAAAAGGCGAATCTCGGCCACCAGCTCGCGCCCGTCCGTCTGAAACCCTCCCTTGACCAGATACTCGGCGCCGATCACCGTCCAGTCTTCAAAACGGATCGCCTCCGTCGTGATCCCGGCCTTTTTCGGATCCTCCAGAAAGGCCCTCCGGTCCAGCACGTTGAAGTAGCCCGTAATCGTCAGGTCGCGGGACAGGGTATCGGAAAACCAGACCGACAGCCCCCCCGTGTCCGCAACGGAGCGAAGGGACTTGAAATCGGCGACGGCAATGGGGAACTTCTGAAAGGTGGGGGAATCGATGTCGATGTAAACCTTCCCGTAAACCCGACCCGAAACGCACAACAAAAAGAGGAACAGGACCAAAAACAACGGTCGACGCAGATCACACATTCAGATTATCCTTTCAAAACAGTCCGTTCAGGACCTCAATTCAGACGAGTGAAACCGGATTCCAATATCGAGGCTTCCTCCGCCGATCCATGCCGGCAGCGGTGGAAACGGGCTCGCCTTTTGAATCGCCTTCAGGGCGGAGTCGTCAAAATAACGATTGCCGGACCGCTTTTCGAAATCGACCCCCGTAACCGCCCCACTGCGGAGGATCGTAACATCAATCACCGTCTCAAACTGTTCCCCCAGCAGAATTCCCTGAGGCAGCGCCCATTTTCCTTTGATTCTGGACCAGATCGTCGCGTAGTAGGCCCGCATCTTGTCGTTCATATCGGCGCCCCCCGATGACGCCGGAGCGGGAGGTCCCTCTTTCATTTCCGGGGAGGCTTGCGCCGCCGTTTTGGGAACCGCGGTGCTCGCCGCGGCCCGCTTCCGGATCTCCGCCATTGTCTTTTCCAGGTTCTGGTCCGGCTTCTTTCGGCTCTCCAAGCTGCGGATGGGAACGATCGGCTCCGGGTCCAGGCGTTTCTTCAGGACCGTATCGGAGCGAACGGCTTCCATCAGCTCCTTCGCCTCGGCCGTCACGCTCCTGCGCTCCACCATGCTCCCTGAAAAGTTGACCAGAGAGACGGTGTAGACCGGTCCGAAAGTCAGTTTCGGTGAAGGAAAGGAGGGGGTAAAAAAGAGGAGGAGAAGAATCACGGCGTGGAACAGCAGGGAAACGAGGATCATGCCGTTCAGACGACCTCTCCCGTCTTTCCCCCTTTCAATCCGTTCCAACATCACCTGCGTTCCTCGGGCGGTTCGGTGATCATCCCCAATTTGTCCACACCGGCCTTTCTGACCTCGGCCATCACCTCGACTACGAATCCGTAAGGGACATTCCGATCCGCCCGCATATAAACCTCACGGTCAATCCGCGAATTGAAGATGAATCCCAGTTTTACGCCGAGTTCGCGAAGGGAAATACGGCTCTTGTTGAGAAAGATCTCCTTGGCGCCGTTGATCGTCAGCACCAGCTTTTCTTCCGCGACATCCACACTTTTCGCCTTGACGCGCGGCAGATCGACGTCGATCCCCATCTGCAGCATCGGCGCCGTCACCATGAAGATGATCAGCAAAACCAGCATCACATCCACAAGAGGGGTAACGTTGATCTCGGCCATCGGCCGGTTGTCGTTTTGATTGCCGCGTCTGGTGTATTTCATGGCGTTTATGCTTTTTTCACGTAAAACCGTTCGACGATATTCAGCAGTTCCGACGCAAAATTGTCCATATCGAGCGTCATCCCCTTGATCCGGTTCAGATAGTAATTGTAGAAAATGACGGCTGGGATGGCGGCGGCGAGCCCCGCGGCCGTCGCAATGAGCGCCTCCGAGATCCCCGGCGCGACGACGGCCAAGGTCGCCGAACCGCGGGCGCCGATTCCCTTGAACGTATCCATGATCCCCCAGACGGTCCCGAACAGACCGATGAACGGACTGGCGCTTCCGGTCGTCGCCAGAAATCCAAGGGTGGCCTCCAGCTTGGTTGTCTCCGTCCCGCAAGCCCGGTTCAACGCCCTCTCCACATTGTCAATCCCGCCGATTTCCGGAACCGAACCGGTCGCCTCGGCGGCGTCTCGACCCGAGGGTGTTCCGCGAACCGCCCTGCTGATTTTCACGAGCTCGGTATAGCCGCCCCGGAAGACCTCCGCCAGTGTCGAGTTCCGGAACCTCTTCGCCTCCGGCAGGATCTCCGAAAGTTTCGTGCTTTTCATGTAGGCATTTAAGAATTCCTCGTTTTCCCGGCTGGTTTTCCGAATACTGAAATATTTCATCAGAATGATTGCCCAGGAGACGATGGAAAAAATCAGCAAAAGCAACAGGACCAATTGAACGACCAATCCCGCATTGACAACCATGTCGAACAGGCTGCCATGAAAATTCCCTCCCAGATTCACCGCGGCCACGGACGAAACTTCTTTCACGCTTACGCTCCTTTATGATTCAAGATGGCAATGATGGCATTATTACTAATGGAAAAGTGATGGCTTGTCAAGAACGGAGCGCTCAACGCCGAGCGGAGAAGGACCGCGGAACGGAAACGATGGGCCGTCCACCCGTGTGATCGATCCAAGGAAATTCCTTCAAAGGAAATCGGGCGGAAAAGCGACCACCTCTTCGATCCTGGATTTCTCGGCGAAAAGCATGACGAGGCGGTCCAAGCCGAGCGCAATCCCGGCGGAGGGGGGCATTTGCGGCAACGCGGAAAGAAAAGGCTCCGGCATGGGACAGGGAGAGCGGCCTTTGAATCCCCGTTCCCGGGAAACCTGTTCAAATCGCCGCCGCTGCTCCTTCGCGTCGGTCAGTTCGGAAAAGGCGTTGGCCAGTTCCAGCCCGGCAATATACAGTTCGAAGCGTTCGGCGATCCCCGGATCGTCCGCTTTTACGCGCGCCAAGGCACCCAGTTCCACCGGATATTCGTAAAGAAAAACCGGCTTTCCCGTGCCGAGGCGGGGTTCGATCTCGCAGGACAGGATTTCATCAAACCGATCCATCCGCAGCGCATCGGCAGCGGTCATCGTTGCGTACCGATGGAAGGCCTCCCGGACGGTGATGCGCTCCCAGGGAGGTTCCAGGCGGATCTTTCGATCCTGTCGGGAAAGAACCCCGTCGAAACCAAGCTCCGCGGCCACATACGAAATCAGCGACTCGCAGTCGTCCATCAGGGTTCGGTAATCCGTCCGTCCGCGATACCACTCGAGCATCGTAAATTCCGGCAGATGGCGATCCCCCCGTTCCCCCGCCCGGAAGCATTTGCAGATCTGGAAGATTTTCGGATAACCCGCCGCCAGGAGCCTCTTCATGCACAGCTCCGGGGAGGTTTGCAGATACCACCCCTCCGCGGCGACGGCATCGATATGGGATTCGGGCGCAGGCGCCGGAATCCGGACAGGCGTTTCGACTTCGAGAAAATTCCGCCTTGCGAAGAAGCGCCGGATCGCCCGGATCATCCGGGCGCGCAGCCGGAGGACTTCCGCCCGAACGGCCAGCTTCCAGGAATCGTCTGAATTCATCCCTTAACACGGGTGAGGTACTCGCCGCTGCGGGTATCGATACGAATTTTTTCTCCCTCTTCGATGAACGGGGGAACCTGAAGCTGATAGCCCGTCTGGACGGTTACCGGTTTGGTGTTCCCCGATACGGAATCGCCCTTTGCCCAGGGATCCGCCTTGGTGACGACCACGTCGATGAAATTGGGCAGGCTGATCCCAAGCGGCCGATCCTCGAACAGCAGGATCTCCACCTCGATATTGTCGAGAAGAAAATTCTTGGCCTCGCCGACCTGATCCTCGCCGAGGAAAACCTGTTCATAACTCTGGTTGTCCATGAAGCAGTACTTCCCCTCTTCTTTGTACAGGTACTGCATCTTCTTCTCCTGCAGATCGGCCATCTCGAAGACGTCCACGGAACGGAACGTCCGCTCGAACTGGTTCCCGTTGATCATGTTCTTCAGTTTGCAGCGGTAAAGCGCCTGCCCTTTTCCCGGTTTGACGAAATTAAATTCCGTAACGATATAGGGATCGTTGTCGATCTTGATCCGCAGTCCCTTTCTGAGATCACTGGCTGTGTACATGGGTTTTCCCTCTCCTTTTCGATTCGCTTCGGCCGGAAGGCGCGCTACGTTTCCGATCTCGGATTGCGGAGTCGGGCCCGCACATCCTCGTGTATTTTCTAATCCATTTGTCCTGTCTTGTCAAAAGAATGTTTCTCTATCCCCGCGTCCGCAGGGGGCAGAGAAAAGGGTTGAAGCGGGATCTTCCCGCGGCCTCCCGGACAATCGAGCACATAACGCGGGAGGCAAAGGCCGGAGATGTTGCGCCAAAGCCTCTCCATGATCTCCATTCCCGTCCGGATCTCCGCCCGGAAATGGTCGGTTCCCCGGACCGGATCACACTGGAACAGATAGTAGGGACGGACCGAGATCCGCTCCAGCCCGTACAGCAGATCCCGCATCGACTCATA